>NZ_SSXE01000073.1 GCF_021699195.1 Nonomuraea sp. MG754425
GGCCCCGTGTGTCGGCGATCCCGGCGGCCGGTCCAGAGACGTTCCGAGGAGACAGCATGACGATCGGGCGCGCCGCCCACCCCGAAGGCCCCGCGTCCGCCGCGGCGGTCGGGCTGCGAGGGGTCGGTCACGCCTACGGCACCGGCTCCAGGAGCGGCCCCGGTCACACGGTGCTGCGCGACGTCGCGCTCGACATCTCGCCCGGCGAGATCGTCGCCCTCCTGGGGCCGTCAGGATGCGGCAAGTCCACCCTGCTCAGGCTGGTCGCCGGGCTGGAGACGCCGGGGACCGGCACGATCACGGTGGACGGCCGCCCCGTCACGGGCATCGACGAGCGATGCGCGGTGGTCTTCCAGGAGCCCCGGCTGCTGCCCTGGCGCGACCTGGCCGGGAACGTGGCGCTCGGCCTGCCCCCGGGCACCGGCCGGGCGCGCGGCGCGCGTGTCGTCCGGCACTGGCTCGACGTCGTCGGCCTCGACGGCTTCCACCGGCACCGGCCCCGGCAGGTGTCCGGCGGCATGGCGCAGCGGGCCGCCCTCGCCAGGGCGCTGGCCAGGGAGCCGGGCGTGCTCCTGCTGGACGAGCCGTTCGCCGCCCTGGACGCCCTCACCCGCCTGCGCATGCAGGACCTGCTGTCCGACGTGCAGCGCGACGCCGGCACCACGGTCCTGCTCGTCACCCACGACGTGGACGAGGCCCTGCACCTGGCCGACCGCGTCGTCCTGCTCGGCGCCGAGCCGGGCCGCCCCGGCGCGACCGTGGTGACCGTGCTCGGTGTCGCCAGCCCCCGGCCGCGCGACCGCGCCCGCCCCGATCTCGCCTCACTCCGCGCCGACCTGCTCGAACGTCTCGGCGTGCCCCGTCCCACCCGTACCGAGGAGCCGGCTCCGTGAACCACCGCCGTCCTCGGCCCCACCTGGCCGAGGAGCCGCACCCCATGATCCACCGCCGCACCCTGCTCGCCGCCACCCTGCTCGTCCCGCTGGCCGCCTGCGCGCCGGGCGAGGGCGGCACCGCCGCCGCGGGCCGCCTGCGCCTGGACTACGCCTACTACAACCCGCTCAGCCTCGTCGTACGACGGCAACGCTGGCTGGAGAACGAGCTCAAGGACACCACGGTGACCTGGGTGCTGTCGGCCGGCAGTAACAAGGCCAACGAGAACCTGCGCGGCGAGAGCATCGACGTCGGCTCCACCGCGGGCGCGGCGGCGCTCCAGGCCCGCGCCAACGGCACCCCGATCAAGACGATCGGCGTCTACACCCGTCCGGAGTGGACGGCGCTCGTCGTGGCCGGGGACTCGCCCGTCACGCGGGTGGCGCAGCTCAAGGGCCGGAAGGTGGCCGCCACCAAGGGCACGGACCCGTACTTCTTCCTGCTGCAGGCGCTGCGGGAGGCCGGGCTCGGGGCCACGGACGTCGAGGTCGTCAACCTCCAGCACGCCGACGGCCGGACCGCGCTCGAACGCGGCGACGTGGACGCCTGGGCGGGCCTGGACCCGCTGATGGCGCAGAGCCAGGTGGAGGCCGGCGCCAAGCTCCTCTACCGGAACCCGGCCTTCAACTCCTACGGCTTCCTCAACGCCCGCGAGGGCTTCCTCGCCGAAAGTCCGGACCTCGTCCAGAAGGTGCTGGACGCCTACGAGCGGGCGCGCGCGTGGATCGCCGCGAACCCCGACGAGGCGGTCCGGCTGCTGGCCGCGGAGGCGAAGCTGACGCCCGAGGTCGCCACGGTCGTGCTGCGGGAACGGACCGAGGTCGGCATCAGCCCGGTCCCGGGGGCCGAGCAGCGGGCGGTGCTGGAACGCATCCTGCCGACGCTGGTGGCGGAGAGCCAGGTGCGTTCGGAGCAGGAGGCCAGGGCCGCCCTCGACTCGCTGTTCGCGCCGGAGCACGCCGAGAAGGCGCGGGCGGCGTCGTGACCGGGCAGGCCGTGGAGCGGGCGCCGGCGCGGGCCGCCGGGGACGAGGAGCGCGCTCCCGCCGCCCGCCGGCTCCGGCCGGGCCGGCGGGCCGCCGGGCTGGTGGTGCCGCTGGCGCTGCTGGCCGCCTGGCAGCTCGCCTCCGGCGGCGGCCTGTTCACCCCGGCCCAGCTCCCCTCCCCGTCGGCCGTGCTGGCGGCGGTGGCGGAGCTGATCCGGCGCGGAGAACTGTGGCAGCACGTCGCGATCAGCGGGCAGCGCGTGCTGCTGGGGTTCGCGGCGGGCGCGGCGGCGGGGCTGGCGCTGGGCGCGGCGGTCGGCCTGTACGGTCCGGTCCGGGCGCTGCTCGCGCCCAGCGTGGCGGCCCTGCGCGCGGTGCCGTCGCTGGCCTGGGTGCCGCTGCTGGTGCTCTGGCTGGGCATCGCCGAGGCTCCGAAGATCGTCCTGGTGGCGATCGGCGCGTTCTTCCCCGTCTACACCACCGTCTCCACGGCCCTGGCCCACGTGGACCCCCACCTGGTCGAGGCAGGCCGGGCGTACGGGCTGCGCGGGGTGGGCCTGCTCACCCGCGTCCAGCTCCCGTACGCCGCGCCCGCCGTCGTCGCCGGGCTGCGGCTGGGCCTGGCGCAGGGGTGGCTGTTCCTGGTCGCCGCGGAGCTGATCGCCTCGTCGATGGGGCTCGGGTTCCTGCTGATCGACAGCCAGAACACCGGCCGCACCGACATCCTGCTGCTGTCGATCCTGCTGCTCGCCCTGCTGGGCAAGGCCGCCGACGGGCTGCTCGGCCTGGTGGCCGGCCCGCTCACCCGGCGCTCCGGGTGAGCGGGCGACCTCTCAGAACAGGCCGTTGACCGGCGGCTGCGCGCCGGTGAGGCGGTAGGCGCCGACCACGGCGGCCTTCCAGGCGCGCGGGTTGTGGTTGGTGACGGTCCTGGCGTTGCGCCAGTGCCGGTCGAGGTTGTGCCGGCGGGCCACCGCGGAGCCGCCGCCCACGTCGAACAGCAGCTCGGCCGCGCGCAGCGCCGACTCGGCGGCGACGTACTGGGCCTGCGCCACCTCCACGGCCGCCTCGGTGAGCAGGTCGGGCGCGAGCTCGCCGGCCCAGGCCCGGTCGATGGCCGCCGCGGCGCGCAGCACCGCCGCCTCGGCGGCGTAGGCCCGTGCCGAGATCTCGCCGACGGCGTGCCGCACGTACGGGTCGTCCACGGAACGGGCGGCGTCGCTGTGCTGGATCGGCCGGGAGCGCTCACGGGCGAAGGCCACGGCGTCGGTCAGCGCGTTGCGGGCGATCCCGGCCTGTACGGCGGCCAGGTAGAGCTGCATGAACGCGCTGACGGGCGAGCGGCCCGCCGAGCGCGGCGGCGGCTTGGCGAACTCGCCCGGGTGCACCTTGACCCCGTTGAGCCGGGTGGTCCCGCTGGCCGTGAGCCGCTGGCCGATGCCGTCGAAGTCGTCGACCAGCTCCAGCCCCTCCCGGTCGCGGGGCAGGGTGAAGAACACCTTCTCACCGGAGTCGTCCACGGCGGCGGCGCTGATCCAGTCCGCGTACAGCGCGCCCGTGCTGTAGTACTTGCTGCCGTTCACGACGCCGTCGGCGTCGATGCGGGTGCGCACCTCCCCGCTCGCCCCGCCGACCTCCCACCCCGCGTTGCCGAACACGTCGCCGGCCAGGAAACGCGGGAACCAGCGCTCCCGCTCCGCGGGGGAGGCGGTGAGCAGGTGCTCCACCCGGCCGAAGCCGGGCCGCAGCGCCTGGGCGATGTTGGAGTCGGCGGCGGCCAGGGAGACGAGGAAGTCGAACACCTCGGCCACGCCGGCGCCCGCCCCGCCGTCGGCGACGGGGATGCGGAAGGTGAGCAGGCCGGCGGCGGCCAGCGCGCGGATCTGGGCACGCGGCAGCTCGCGGGCGAGCTCCCGGTCCCCGGCCCCGGCCGCCAGCTCCGGCAGCAGCTCGGCGGCACGCCGCCGCAGCTCGTCGAGCCCGCTCATCGGCCCTCCACCGAAGCACCCATCGGGCTCCGCGCAGGGCCGCTCCTCGGGCTTCGCATCCGGACGGTCATCGGGCTTCGCGTCGGGCCGTTCACCGGGTGCCCGCCGCCGCGAACGGGACCCCGACGGGCGCGGCGGGCGCGGGGTCGGCCGGGTGCCGCCACAGGCCGCGCTCGCGCAGGATCGGCAGCACGCCCTCCCCGAACCAGTACGCCTCCTCCAGGTGCGGATACCCGGACAGCACGAACTCGGTGAGCCCGAGCCGGTGGTACTCCTCGATGCGGTCGGCGACCTCGGCGTGGCTGCCGACCAGCGCGGTGCCCGCCCCGCCGCGCACGAGCCCGACGCCCGCCCACAGGTTCGGGTAGATCTCCAGGTCGTCGCGCTTGCCGCCGTGCAGCTCCAGCATGCGCTTCTGGCCTTCGGACTCGCTGCGCCCCAGCCCCGCCTGCACCTTCGCGACGGTGTCCGGGTCGATGCCGTCGAGCAGCCTGCGGGCCTGCGCCCACGCCTGCTCGGAGGTGTCGCGGGTGATGACGTGCAGCCTGATGCCGTGCCTGAGCGTACGTCCTTGCGCGGCGGCCAGCCCGTTGACCCAGGCGATCTTCTCGGCCACCGCGGCGGGCGGCTCGCCCCAGGTGAGGTAGGCGTCCACGTGCCGGGCGGCGACCCGGCCCGCGGCGGGGGAGGAGCCGCCGAAGTAGATGTCGGGCACCGGCTCGGGCAGCCGGTTGAGCCGGGCCTGCTCGACCTGGACGTGCTCGCCCGCGAAGCTCACCGTCTCGCCCCGCCACAGGGCCCGCACCACGTGCAGGAACTCGTCCGTACGCGCGTAGCGGGTGTCCTTGTCCAGGAAGTCCCCGTACGCGCGCTGCTCGTGGCTCTCCCCGCCGGTCACCACGTTGAGCAGCAGCCGTTCGCGCGAGTGCCACTGGAAGGTGGCCGCCATCTGCGCGGCCAGCGTGGGGGAGACCAGCCCGGGGCGGAAGGCCACGAGGAACTTCAGCCGCTCCGTGGTGTCGGCCAGCATGGCGGTGGTCAGCCAGGCGTCCTCGCACCACGCGCCGGTGGGCGTCAGCGCGCCGACGAAGCCGGTCTGCTCGGCGGCCTGCACGATCTGCCGCAGGTAGGACAGGGTCGCCGGGCGGGCGCCGGAGGCCGCGCCCGCCGGGAGCCCGTGGCCGCCGCCCACGACGTCGCGGCTGTCGCCGTACGTGGGCAGGAACCAGTGGAACGTCAGGGTCATCGTCGTCTCCTAGAGCAGGCCGTGCCGCGGCGGGAGCTGGCCGTTGAGTACGTAGCGCCCGATGTGCTGGATCTTCCAGCGCGCGGGGTCGTGCAGGGTGTGCGTGCGGGCGTTGCGCCAGTGGCGGTGCAGGTTGAGCCCGTTCAGGCTGGACCGGGTGCCGCCCAGCTCGAAGATCGCGTTGCCCAGTTCCACGGCCACCGGGTCGGCGAACGCCTTGGCGGCGGCCACCGCGATCGAGGCGGAGGCCGCCGCCTCGTCGGTCAGGTCGCCGCGCGCCGGGTCGCCGGCGGCGTCGAGGGCCGCGGCGGCGGTGTCGAGCAGCGCCTCGGCGGCGCGCACCTTGACGGCCAGTTCGCCGGCCCGCTGGATGACGAGGGGGTCGTCGGCCGCGCGCTCGTGCCCGCTCTCGAACCACGGCCTGGCCTTGGCCCGGACGAACTCCAGCGCCTCCTCCAGCGCGCCCGCCGCGATGCCGACGTCGATCGCGGTGTGCAGGAGCTGGGCGAACGCGCCGTGCAGTTGCGGCCCGGCGAACGTCAGGTGGTGCGGCACCACCCGGTCGCCGGGCACCTGGACGTCCTCCAGGCGTACGGTGCCGCTCGCGGTGGTGCGCTGGCCCATGCCGTCCCAGTCGTCCACGACGGTCACGCCGGGGGCGTCGCGCGGCACGTACGCCACGTGCAGCGTGCCGTCCGCGCGGCGGGCCAGCACGGGGATCCAGTGGGCGAACAGCGCGCCCGTGCTGTAGTGCTTGACGCCGTTGAGCAGGAAGCCGCCGCCGGGGGCGGCCGTCAGCGCGGTCCGGTAGTCCTGGACGTGCTTGGTGCCGGCCTCCGACTGGGCGTTGCCGAAGCGTCTGCCGTCGAGCACCTCGGCGAAGAAGAACTTGCGCTGTTCGGGGGTGCCCTGCCGGCGCAGGACGTTGACGTAGACGAAGTGGCTCTGCGGGATCTGGGCGATGTTGGGGTCGGCGGCGGCCAGCAGCCGGAACACCTCGGCGACCGTGCGGGCGCTCACGTCCGCGCCGCCGTAGGCGCGCGGCACGGTGATCGCGAGCAGGCCGCGCTCCGACAGGCGGTCCAGCTCCGGTCCGGGCAGGCGGCGCTCGGCGTCGCGGGCGGCCGCGCCGGTCGCGAACCCGGCGGCCAGCTCGCGCGCCGCCGAGAGCGCCTCTGCGTCGTCGGCGATCACGTTGGTCATGTTGTTTCGTCCGTTCTGCGTGTTACGTTATGGTTCACCGTAATCCCTGCAATGCAGGTAGGCAATACCTGTTAAGGACCTCCCATGCTCACCCGCTCCACCACGCTGCTCGTGGCCGCCCTGCTGGCGGCGACGCTGACCGCCTGCGGCACGAACGCCGCCCCCACCACCACCGGCGGCGGCACCGGCCCGAAGTCCGGAGGCACGCTCGTGCTCGGGGAGAACGCCGACGAGCCTGCCTGCCTCGACCCCCACCAGCTCTCCACCACGAACACCACCGTCGTCGGCCGCCCGATCTTCGACTCCCTGCTCCGCCAGGACGCCGACGGCACGCTCAAGCCCTGGCTGGCCTCGGCATGGCAGGTCTCGGCCGACGGCCTGACCTACACCTTCACGCTGCGCGAGGGCGTGCGCTTCCACGACGGCTCGGCCTGGGACGCCGAGGCGCTCAAGCTCAACCTGGAGCACATGCGCGCCCCGGCCACCAAGTCACCGCTGGCCGCCGCCTACATCGCGCCCTACGAGGACGCGAAGGTCGTGGACGAGCGCACCCTCGAGGTCCGGCTCGCCTCGCCCTACTCGGCCTTCCTCAACGTGCTCGCCCAGTCGTACCTGGCGATGATCTCGCCCAAGCAGCTCAAGGAGGACCCGGCGAGCACCTGCGAGCACCCGGTCGGCTCGGGGCCGTTCGTGTTCGACGCCTGGGCCAAGGGCCAGGGCATCACCTACCGCAGGAACCCCGACTACGCCTGGGGGCCGACCCGCACCGGACCCGCCCACCTGGAACGCCTGGAGATCCGCTTCCTGGCCGAGGACGCCACCCGCTACAACGCGCTGCTCGCCGGCGAGGTGGACGTGATCGACAACACCCCGCCGGCCAGCGTCGAGGACGTCAAGGCCAACCCCGCCCTCGCCTTCACCTCCCTCGACCGGCCGGGTCACCCGTTCTCGGTCTGGCTCAACACCGGCCGCGCCCCCTTCTCCGACGTCAAGGTGCGCCAGGCGCTCACCCGCGCGGTGGACCGCAAGGCGATCATCGACAGCGTCTCGTTCGGCCGGTGGACGGTCGCCACCGGCTTCCTCACCCCCTCCACCCCCGACCACGCGGACGCCGGCGGCCTGGCCCACGACCCCGCCGAGGCGGCACGGCTGCTCGACGAGGCCGGCTGGCGCGAGAAGGGCGCGGACGGCATCCGGGTCAAGGACGGCGAGCGGCTGACCGCCACCGCCCTGGACACCGGCGTGAACCCGCAGAACACCCAGATCCTGGTCCAGACCCAGGCCGCCGCCGCCAAGGCGGGCATCGAGATCAAGATCGAGAACGTCCCGGCGCAGGTCTCCTCCGAGCGCACCGCCAAGGGCGACTTCGACGTCTCCGTCGGCATCTGGACCACCAACACCGCCGACGTGCTGTGGATCCAGTACGCCTCCGGGAACATCACCACCTCCGAGCGGCGCGGCCAGAACACCACCCGGCTCGACGACGACAAGCTCGACGACCTGCTGGAGCGGGCCAGGGCGAGCACCGACGCCGCCGGCCGGGCCGCGATCTACGGCGAGGCGCAGGCCCGGCTGCTCGGCCTCGCGCCCGCCATCCCCCTCTACGACCGCCCGAGCCTCGTCTCCTCCAGCACGAAGGTGCACGGGCTGACCTGGGACCACGCCTACGGCGCGGTCACCTTCCAAGACGCGTGGGTGAGCTGACACATGACCAAGACCCCCCTCGCCCTCCTCACGGCGGCCCTGCTCGCCGTGTCCCTGGCGGGATGCGGCACCACGAGAGACGCCACGGGCGGCACGACCACGACCCCGAAGTCCGGCGGCACGCTGGTGCTGGGCGAGAACGGGCAGGAGCCGCCCTGCCTCGACCCGCACGGCAACTCCAGCTCCGACGGCCCGGTGAGCACGGTCCCGGTGGCCGACTCGCTGGTCTGGTTCGACGCCGACGGCACGATCCAGCCCTGGCTCGCCGACAGTTGGGACATCTCCGACGACGGCCTGACCTACACCTTCACGCTCCGCCAGGGCGTGACATTCCATGACGGGGCGGCCTGGAACGCCGAGGCGCTCAAGGTCAACTTCGAGCACATGCGGGACCCGGCCACCAAGTCACCGCTGGCCGCCGCCTACATCGCGCCCTACAAGGACGCGCAGGTCGTGGACGAGCACACGCTGAAGGTCACCCTCAGCTCGCCGTACCGGCCCTTCCTCGACATCCTCGCCCAGGGCTACCTCGGCATGATCTCGCCCAAGCAGATCAAGGAGTCGCCGCAGAGCATCTGCCGGCATCCCATCGGCTCCGGCCCGTTCGTCTTCGACACGTGGGCCAAGGGCCAGAGCATCACCTACCATCGCAACCCCGACTACAACTGGGGCCCGAAGGGCGCCCGGCACACCGGGCCCGCGTACCTGGAGAAGCTGGAGATCCGCTTCCTCACCGAGGACGCCACCCGCTACAACGCGCTCGCCTCCGGCGAGGTGCACGCCATCGACTTCACCCCGCCGCAGAACGTCGAGGACGTCAAGGCCAACCCCGACCTGGGCTTCCTCAGCGCGATCAGGCCGGGACACCCCATGGCGTTCTGGCTGAACACCTCGCGGCCCCCGTTCGACGACGTCAAGGTACGGCGGGCGCTGCTGGCCGCCGTGGACCGGGCGTCCATCATCGAGGGCGTCTCCTTCGGCCAGTACCAGGTGGCCCAGGGCTTCGTCACCTCCGCCACGCCCGGCTACGCGCGGGGCCTGGAAGGCGCCATCACCCACGACCCCGCCCAGGCGGACAGGCTGCTCGACGAGGCCGGCTGGAACACCAAGGACAAGGACGGCATCCGGCTCAAGGACGGCAGGCGGCTGACCGCGTACTTCCCCATCGCGGCGAACTTCCCCGCCCAGCGCATGCAGATCGCCGTCCAGACCCAGGCCGCCGCCAGGAAGATCGGCCTGGACATCCAGCTCCAGACGCCACCCGAGCAGGAGCTCACCGACCGCACCGTCAAGGGCGACTACGACCTGAGCTCCGGGCTGTGGGCCACGAACACGGCCGACGTGCTGTGGATCCAGTACTCCTCCAAGAACATCACCACCCCCGAGCGGCGCGGCCAGAACGCCGCCCGCCTCAAGGACGCCGCGCTCGACGACCTCCTCGAGCAGGCCAGGCGGGCCACGGACCCCACCGAGCTGTACAACCGGGCGCAGGCCAGGCTGCTCGAACTCGTCCCCGCCATCCCCTTCTACGACGACCCGCGCCCGGTCGCCTACCACCGCAAGGTCCGCGACCTGGCCTTCACGCCCGCCTACCCGTCGCCGTACTTCTACGACACCTGGCTGGACGAATGACCACCCTGAGATTCATCGGCTGGCGCCTGCTGGCCGGGGCCGGCGTGCTGTGGGGTGCGGCGACCCTGACCTTCCTGGTGGTGCACTTCACCCCCGGAGACCCGGCCGAGGCCGTCGTCGGGGGCGAGGGCGCCGCCCCGACACCGGAGGTGCTCGCCCAGGTCAGGGCCGAGTACGGGCTCGACCTCCCCTGGTACCAGCAGTACGCCGCCCACCTGTGGCGCATCGTGCGCGGCGACTTCGGCACCTCCTACCGCCTGCACACCCCGGTCACCCAGGCCATCGGCGAGCAGGCCGCCGCCACCGTCGAACTGGCGCTGGCCGGGGCCGCCACGGGCCTGACCCTGGCCGTCGCGGTCGCGCTGGCCACCGCCAGGCGCCGCCGCTGGCTGCGCGGCCTGGCCTCGGCCGCGGAACTGGTGGCGGCCTCGACGCCGACGTTCTGGCTGGGCATCGTGCTGCTGACCGTCTTCTCCTTCGGACTGCGGCTCTTCCCCGCCACCGGCGGCCAGGGCCCGGCCTCGCTCGTGCTGCCCGCGCTGTGCCTGGCGCTGCCGATCGCGGGCGTGCTCGGCCACGTGCTGCGCGAGTCCCTGGAGGAGGTCCTGGACGAGCCGTTCATCGTCAGCGCCCGCGCCCGGGGCCTGGGCGACGCCGCCGTACGGGTGCGGCACGCGCTCCGGCACGCCATGACCCCGCTCGTCACGATGACCGGCTACTGGGTGGGCGCCCTGCTCGGCGGGGCCGTCGTCACCGAGACCCTGTTCACCCGCCAGGGCATCGGCCGGCTGCTCGTCTCGGCCGTGAACGCCAAGGACCTGCCGGTCGTGCTCGGCGTGGTGCTGCTGTCGGCCCTGGTCTACGTCGTGGTCAACCTCGTCGTGGACCTGCTCTACCTGGCCATCGACCCCCGGCTGAAGGAGGCCGCGTGAAACGCGCGGGCGTGTACGCCGCCGCCGCCGTGCTGGCCGTCCTGGTGCTGGCCGCGCTGGCGCCGGAGCTGTTCACCGCCCAGGACCCGCTCGCCGTGGACAGCGGCGGGACGTTGCGCCCGCCCAGCGCCGGGCACCCGCTCGGCACCGACGAGAACGGCCGGGACGTGCTGGCCCGCATCGTGCACGGCACGCGGACCTCGCTGCTGCTCGGCTTCGGCGCCGTCGCCGTCGCGCTGGTCTTCGGCGGGCTGCTCGGCCTGGCCGCCGGGCTGGGCAACCGGCTGGTCGAGGGCGTGGTCATGCGGCTGTCCGACGTCGGGATGGCCTTCCCCGAGCTGCTGCTCGCCCTGGTGGTCATCACGGTCGCGGGCGGCGGCACGTCCAACGCCGTCCTGGCCATCGGGGTGGCCGGCATCCCGAACTACGCCCGCCTCGTACGCGCCCAGACCCTGGCCATCCGCCGCTCCGGCTACGTCGAGGCGGCGCACGCGCTGGGCCTGTCCGCGCCGCGGGTGATCCTGCGGCACGTGCTGCCGAACGCCGTCAAGCCGGTGCTGGTGCTGGCCACCGTCGGCGTCGGCACGGCGTTGGTGGCCGGCTCCGCGCTGAGCTTCCTCGGGCTCGGCACGCCGCCGCCGGAGCCCGAGTGGGGCTCCATGCTGTCCACCGCCCGCAACTTCATCTCGCGGGCCTGGTGGTACGGCGTCTTCCCGGGCGCCGCGATCACGCTGACGGTGATCAGCGTGACCGTGGTCGGCCGGGCACTCAGACTGCGATCGGAAGGGAGGGCCTGGTGAGCCTGGTGAAGGTGGACGACCTGCGGGTCGCCTTCGGGGCGACGCCGGTCGTGCGCGGGGTGTCGTTCGAGATCGGGGCGGGGGAGTGCCTCGCCCTGGTCGGGGAGTCGGGCTCGGGCAAGAGCGTCACCGCCCGCACCCTGGTCGGGCTCACCGGCGAGGGCGCGCAGGTGAGCGCGGCCGGGCTGGCGTTCGACGGGCAGGACCTCACCCGGCTGCGCGAGCGCGGCTGGCGGCGGCTGCGGGGCGCCCGGATCGGCTTCGTGCTCCAGGACGCGCTGGTCTCGCTGGACCCGCTGCGCAAGGTCGGCAAGGAGATCGAGGAGGTGCTGACCGCCCACACCGCCCTGTCCGGGAGCGAACGCAAAGCCAGGGTGACCGAGCTGCTCGCCGCCGCCGGCGTGCCGGAGCCCGGCCTGCGGGCCGGGCAACTCCCGCACGAGCTGTCCGGCGGGCTGCGCCAGCGCGCCCTGATCGCCACCGCGCTGGCCGCCGACCCCGAGCTGGTCATCGCCGACGAGCCCACCACGGCCCTGGACGTCACGATCCAGGCCCAGGTGCTCGACCTGCTGGCCGGGATCAAGGCCCAGGGCAGGTCGCTGCTGGTGATCAGCCACGACCTCGCGGTGGTGGCCAGGCTGGCCGACCGGGTGGCGGTCATGAAGGACGGCGTGATCGTCGAGCAGGGGCCGACCGGCCGGGTGCTGGGGCAGCCCGCCCACCACTACACCAGGCGGCTGCTGCGCGCGATCCCGGCCGAGCACACCAAGGGCACCCGGCTGTCGGAGACCGGGCCGCGTCCCGTCCCGGCCGCGCCCCGGCGGGCCGCCGGCGACGTCGTGGTGCGGGCCGAGGGCGTCGGCAAGTCGTTCGGCGGCCGGCCGGCCGTCCAGGACGTGTCGTTCACGCTGCGCGCGGCCGAGACCCTCGGCATCGTGGGGGAGTCCGGCTCCGGCAAGACCACCACCGCGCGGATCGCGCTCGGCCTGACCGCCGCCGACACCGGGACCGTGGAGGTGCACGGCCGGCCGTGGACCCGCAAGGACCGGGCGCTGCGCCGCGACGTGCAGATCGTCTACCAGGACCCCCTGGCCGCCTTCGACCCCCGCTACACGGTGGCCAAGGTGCTCGCCGAGGCTCTGGCCGTGGCCGGCGTGCCGCGCGGACGCCGCCGCGAGCGGGCCGTCGAGCTGCTGGAGCTCGTCGGCCTCGGCGCCGAGCACCTCGCGCGCCGCCCGCTGCGCCTGTCCGGCGGGCAGCGGCAGCGCGTGGCCATCGCGCGGGCCCTGGCCCCCGAGCCGTCGGTGATCGTGTGCGACGAGCCCGTCTCGGCGCTCGACGTGTCCGTCCAGGCGCAGGTGCTCGACCTGCTGGAGGACGTGCAGCGGGAGACGGGCGTGGCGTACCTGTTCATCTCGCACGACCTGGGCGTGGTGCACCACCTGTGCGACCGGGTCCTGGTCATGAAGGACGGCCGCGTGGTCGAGGAAGGCCCGGTCGGGACCGTCTTCCGCGAGCCCGCGCACCCGTACACGAAGGAACTGGTGGCGGCGGTCCCGAGACTGGCGGCGGCGTGACATGGCACATGTGATCAAGACCGACGACGAGGCGATCGAGGTCGCCCGCGAGCTGGCGGCCGGCTTCGCCGAGGGGGCCGCCCGGCGCGACGCCGGGCGCGTCCTGCCCGAGGCGGAGGTCGCGGCGCTCTCGGACAGCGGCCTGCTCGGCATCACCGTCCCCGCCGCGCACGGCGGCGCGGGCGTGCGCACCGCGACGCTCGGCGCGGTCATCAGGGAGCTGTCGGCGGCCGACGGCAGCATCGGGCAGATCCCGCAGAACCACTTCTGGTACGTCGACTCCCTGCGCGAGCACGGCGCCCCGGACCTGCAGGAGTTCCTGTACGCCGAGGTGCTGGCCGGCCGCCGCCTCGGCAACGCCGCCGTGGACGCCCGCGGCCCCGGCGGGGAGCGCGAGCGCGTCACCCTGCGCCCGCACGAGGACGGCTACCTCGTCTCCGGCCGCAAGATCTACTCGACCGGCGCGCTGTTCGCCCACTGGATCCCGGTGACCGCGCTCGACGAGGGCTCCCACCGCGTCGCCTTCGTGCCGCGGGACGCCCCCGGCCTGACCGTCGTGGACGACTGGGACGGCTTCGGCCAGCGCACCACGGCCAGCGGCAGCGTGCTGCTGGACGACGTCTACGTGCCGGCCGGCCGCGTCATGCCGGTGCGCCGCGACGGCGTCACCACCTTCCGCAGCTTCGGCCTGCTCATCCACGCCGCCATCGACACCGGCATCGCGGAGGGCGCGCTGGCCGACGCCGCCGCCTTCCTGCGCGGCTACACCAAGGGCGGCTGGCCGGGCGCGCAGGCCGAGAAGGTCGTCGAGGACCCGGTCGTCGTGCAGCGCTTCGGCGAGCTGGCCGTGCTGACCAGGGCGGCCAGGGCGCTGCTGGAAAGCGCCGGCGACGCGGTGGACCGGGCCCGCGCCGCCGCCCCCGGCGACTTCGAACGGCTGGCGGACGAGGCGGCCGTCGCCATGGCCGCCGCCCGCGCGCAGGCCGACCGGGCCGCCCTGCGCGTCACCGGCGAATGGTTCGAGCTGGCGGGGGCGAGCGCCGTCCGTGCCCCGCTCGGCCTGGACCGGCACTGGCGCAACGCCCGCACCCACACCGTCCACGACCCACGCCGGGCCAAGGTGCACGACGTCGGCAACTACCACCTCAACGGAATCGCCCCCAGGAGCCACCCCCGATGAGCGGCATCATCCACTTCAACCTCTTCGAGATGAACTGCGTCGGCCACATCCAGCACGGCCTGTGGACCCACCCCGCCAACAACCGTCACCGCTACACCGACCTGGAGTACTGGACGGACCTGGCCAGGCTGCTGGAGCGCGGCCTGTTCGACGCCGTCTTCCTGGCCGACGTCGTCGGGGCCTACGACCGCTACCGCGGCGGCCCCGAGACCGCCGTCCGCGAGGCCGTGCAGATCCCCGCCAACGACCCGCTGCTCGTGGTGCCCGCCATGGCGGCCGTGACCCGCCACCTGGGTTTCGCCGTGACGTTCTCCACCACCTACGAGCCGCCGTTCGCGCACGCCCGCCGGATGTCCACCCTCGACCACCTCACCAAGGGCCGCGTCGCCTGGAACGTGGTCACCTCCTACCTGCGCAACGCCGCCCGCAACTTCGGCCTGGCCGACGAGGTCGAGCACGACCTGCGCTACGAGATCGCCGAGGAGTACCTGGAGGTCCTGTACAAGCTGTGGGAGGGGAGCTGGGAGGACGACGCGGTGCTGCGCGACCGGGAGCGGCACGTCTACGCCGACCCCGCCAAGGTGCACGCCATCGACCATGTGGGCCGGCACTTCCAGGTCGCCGGGCCGCACCTGTCGGAGCCGTCGCCGCAGCGCACCCCCGTCCTCTACCAGGCGGGCAACTCCGATCGCGGCAAGGAGTTCGCGGCCCGGCACGCCGAGGCGGTCTTCACGGGGGCCGCCTCCCTGGAGGCGCTGCGCGACGACATCGCCGACACCCGCCGCCGGGCCGCCGCACACGGCCGCGACCCGGCGCACATCACGTTCTTCCCCAGCGCGTCGGTGATCGTGGCCCGCACCCAGCGGGAGGCGGACGCCAAGGTCGCCGACCTGCAACGGCACATCAGGCCGGAGGGCTTCCTGGCGCAGCGGGGCAGCGGCATCGACCTGGCCGCCTACGACCCGGGCGAGCTGATCGACGACATCGTGGCCCGCGGCGGCGACTTCACCGAGCGGGCCGTGCGCCCGCTGGTGGGCCGGGGCCTGCGGGTCGGCGACGTGCTCGGCTCCGTCGGCCGGATCGGCGGGGGCGGCCCGTTCTTCGTCGCCGGCCCGCCGGAGCGGGTCGCGGACGAGATCGAGCGCTGGGCCGACGAGACCGGCGCGACCGGGTTCAACCTCATGCAGTACCTGTCGCCGGGCACCGCCGAGGACTTCGTCGAACTGGTCGTGCCCGAACTGCAGCGCCGGGGCCGCTACCGGACGTCGTACGAGGACACGACGCTGCGCGAACGCCTGCTCGGCCCTGGCGTGCACCGGCTGCCCGGCGGCCACCCCGGCGCCGCCTACCGCCGGGCCGGGAGGGCCGCCCTGAACGGCGCCTGATAGGCCCACTGCCAGGCCAGTTCGAGCGGCCCGCGCTCGAACCGGCGCAGCCACAACGACGACAGGACCATGAACAGCACGCAGATCCCGGCCCAGCCCACCGGCACCCACCAGGGCCGCAGCCCGTCGAGGCGGGCGGCCAGGCCCAGGCCCCAGCCGTAGCAGAGCACGCCGGCGGCCAGGTTCTGGAACACGTAGCAGGACAGCGCCGTGCGGCCCACCCCGGCCAGGCCCCGGCGCAGCACGCCCGGCGCGCCCTTCATGCCGAGCACGATCGAGGTGACGAGCGCCAGCAGGCCCAGGGAGACCAGCGGCGCCACGAGGTAGCGGTCCACCATGAACCAGGCGGGGCCGGCGAAGGAGGTGAGCAGGTTCAGCGGCACGCCGAGGCCGAGCCCGGCCGCGATCAGCCGGCCGCGCAGCCGGGCCCCGCGCTCGTCGAACACGCCGGCCCGCAGCAGGCGGGCGCCGAGCAGGAACAGCACCACGCCCATGGGCACGATGAGGATCAGCTCGGCCCGGAACACCACGGCGTTCTCGAGCCGCAGGCGCACCTGCTCCGTCCACCCGCCGGGGTGGACGGGCGGCGCCCCGGCCGGTCCGGACGGTCCCGCCGTCGTCAGCGCCAGGGTGGCCAGGCCCACCAGCGACAGGTGCAGCGCGCCGGCGGCGGCCATCCAGGCCGTGACGGCCCGCTCACTCCTGCCGATCAGGTAGGCGACGATCATGGAGGTGAGCGCGTAGCCCATCAGCACGTCGAACTCGAAGACCAGGACGAAGTGCACGGCCCCCTCGGCCAGCAGCAGCGCCGCCCGCCAGAGGTAGCGCCCCGGCCAGGTCAGGCCCCTGCGCACCGCGCTGCGGTACTGCAGCTCCAGGCCGACGCCGAACAGCAGCGTCAGCATGCCCAGGAACTTGCCGTTGGCCAGGAACCGCAGGAAGGTCTCCACCGCGCCGCCGGCCGCGGCGGAGCTGAGGAACGCGGAGGGACCACCGGGATCGGTGAAGATCCAGATGTTGGTGCCCAGCGTGCCGAGGATGGCCACGCCGCGCAGCACGTCGAGTGCGCCGATGCGGTCGTTCACACCTTCAACTGTGCGGGCGGGCGGGCCCGCCGCGATCGTCCCGGGGAGCGAAATCGCCGGTACATCGATGGATGTACGGCCCGCGACTTCGGTCGCGCGGACGGCCCCGGGACGTGTCCTCGGAGCCGCCCGCGCGGGGGGTCACGCCTCCACGCCGGACTCCTTGGCGGCGCGGTCGATCGCGGCCAGTTCGTCGTCGGAGAAGCCGAGCCCGTCCACGGCCGCCACGTTCGCCTCGAGCTGCTCGGGGCTGGAGGCGCCCACCAGCACCGAGGTGATCCGGGGGTCGCGCAGCGCCCACGCCAGCGCGAGCTGCGCCACCGTCTGGCCGCGCGCGGCGGCCAGCTCCGACAGCGCCCGCACGAACGCCAGCACCTGCGGCGTCACCCGGTCGGGCGTCAGGAACCGGCCCTCGGCCGCCCGCGAGCCGGCCGGGATGCCGTCCAGGTAGCGGTCGGTCAGCAGGCCCTGGGCCAGCGGCGAGTACACCACGCAGCCGACGCCCTCCTCCTCCAGCACGCCCAGCAGCGACTGCTCGATGCGCCGGTTCAGCATGGAGTACGGCGGCTGGTGCACCAGCAGCGGGGTGCCGAGCGAGCGCAGCAGAGCGGCGATCTCGGCGGTGCGCTCGGGGGAGAAGTTGGACACGCCGACGTAGAGCGTGCGGCCGGTGCGGACCATGTGGTCGAGCGTGGCGGCCTGCTCCTCCAGCGGCGTCTCCTCGTCCTCGCGGTGCAGGTAGAAGATGTCGACGTAGTCGAGGCCGAGCCGGGTCAGCGAACGGTCGAGGGTGGCCAGCAGGTGCTTGCGCGAGCCGCCCACGCCGTACGGGCCGTCCCACATGGGGTTGTAGCCCTTGGTGGTGACCACGACCTCGTCGCGCAGCGAGCGCGGGAGGAGCCGGCCGAAGGCGGCCTCGGCGGCGCCGATGGGCGGGCCGTAGCGGTCGGCGATGTCGAAGTGGGTGATGCCGAGGTCGAAGGCCTTGTGCAGGATCGCGCGCTGGCTCTCGAGCGGCCTGCCCTCGCCGAAGTTGTGCCACAGGCCCAGCGACACCGCGGGCAGGAGGAGTCCGCTGCGGCCGCACCGGCGGTACGGCTGGCGTTCGTAATCCAAGGGGGGACCTTCCACAGAGAGCGTAATGAAACGTTTTACGACCCCAAGTTAAGCACTTTCTCCACCACGTCCGCCGCCGCCGGAGCGCCGCCCGCCCTGGCGATCTCCGCCCGCATCCAGCCCACCCGCTCGCGCACGGACGCGTCGGCCGCGACCTTCTCGACCGCCGCCCACAGCTCCTCCCCGGTCACGCCGTCGCCGGGCAGCGCCCGGCCCAGGCCCAGTTCGTCGATGCGGTCGGCGTTGGCCCGCTGCTCGGCCATCTGCGGCACCGCCACCATCGGCACCCCGAAGTGCAGGCTCTCCATCGTGCTGCCCATGCCCGCGTGCGTCACGAACGCCCGCGCGTGACGGAGCACCGCGAGCTGGGGCGCGTGCCGGTGCACCTCGACGTTGGGCGGGATCGGGCCGAGCGTCGCCGGGTCCACCTCGCCGACGGCCAGCACGACGTGCCACGGCCGATCCCGCGCGCCGCGCAGCACCTCGCGGTAGAAGTCGGGACGCTTGTTGTAGCCGGTGCCGAGCGAGACCAGCGCCACCGGCAGGCCGTCGCCGGGCGGCTGCCAGCCGCCCTGGTAGGCGCGCTCGGTCAGGCCGGGCCCGACGAAGACGTAGCCGTCCCCGAACGTCTCGCCCGCGTACTGGAAGGCCCTGGGCAGCGTCACGAGCCGGGCCGCGGCCCGGTCACCGCGCAGGAACGCCTGCACGTCGCGGAAGCCCTCCTTGCGCAGGAAGGAGGCGAGCCGCACGGCCGCGCGCAGGAAACCGAGGCTCAGCCCGTTGACGGTGGTGTACTCGTCCTGCATCGACCAGTGCGCGTTGCTCACCAGGTTCGGCCAGTTCTCGACCGAGGGGACCTGCCAGCGGGCCGCCAGGATCCGCCCCCACCAGCACATGGTGCCGTCGTGCACCACCAGGTCGGGGCGCTCACCGCCGTCGAGCTGCGCCAGCGCCGACCTGGTCTCGTCCAGCAGCATGCCCATCGCCTTGACCAGGCCCTTGCCGTGCATCTGCGGCACGTCGTCCAGCCCCAGCGCGTCCCACGACGAGGTCCAGGGGATGATCTCGGCGCCGGTCTCGGCCACCCGGCCGGCGTTGGACTCGGTGGTGGCGTAGGTGACGCGGTGACCGCGCCGGACCAGTTCGGCGGCCAGGCCCAGGGTCGGGTTGACATGACCGGCCCCGATGGGGGCGTGGAACGCTATTGTTGCCATACCGCTGTATTATAATACAGCGGTATGAACAAGGAGGGCCATGCCGAAGAAGGTCGATCACGAGGAGCGCCGCCGCCACCTCGCCGAGGCCGTGCTGCGCATCGCCGGGCGCGACGGGCTCGGCCAGGCCAAGCTGCGTGACGTCGCGGCCGAGGCGGGCGTGTCGCTCGGCACGGTGCAGCACTACTTCGCCAGCAAGGACGAGATGCTCCGCTACGTGGTCGGCTACCTGGGCGAGGCCGTCGCCCAGCGGATCATGACGGGCATGGCGGAGCCCGCCGGCGGACGTCCGGCGGGCTCGTTCCTGCTCTCGATGGCGGTCGCGGTGCTGCCGCTCGACGACCGCCGCCGCGCCGAGCGCCGTGCCGGACAGGCGTTCGCCGGCCTGGCCGCGGGCGTGCCCGAACTGAACGAGGATCTGCGCCGCGGCGACCGGTGGCTGCGCGGCCGGATCGCGGAGCTGATCGAGCAAGGGACGCGCGACGGCGAACTGCGCGACGGCCTCGACCCCGCGCACGAGGCCGTCGTGCTGATCGCCCTGATCGACGGCCTCGCCTCCGGCCTGCTGACCGGCGTGCGCGAGCCGTCGCAGGCGCTCGACGCCGTCCGCTACCACCTCGACCGACTCGCCCGCCCGGTCTGAGGTGGTGCGGCCTGAGGTGGTGCGGCCGGACTCGGTCGCTATTTCCAGGTGGCGTCGATCGTCGTGGCCGAGGAGCCGGTCGTGTGGACGCGGTTGCCGCCGCTCTCCCAGGTCACGTTCCCCGAAGCGTCCTTCTTGATGAACTTGTACTCGAAGGAGGTGTTCGCCGGCAGCGTCACCGTCGCGCTCCACACCGGGTACCCGGCCGACGACAACGGGACGGCCTCGCCGGTGTTCCAGTTCTTCAGCGCGGGGATCGAGCCGACGAGGTAGACGTTGGTGCCCCAGGTGGTGGTGGCGTTGACGTTGAAGGTGACCGGAACCTGGTCGGGCGGGGTGGTGGTGCCGCCCGCGACGATCGCGACCGCGCCCTTGGCGGGCACCGTCACCGTGGCCTGGCCGCTGCCGTTCACGCTCACCGCGCCGGTGCCGGTCACGCTGGCGTACGTGCCGGCGGGCAGGCCGGTGGCGAACGTGCCCGCGTACGAGCCGGAGCCGTTGTTGATCGCGATCCAGCCCTTGGCGCCGCGGCTGAAGGCGATCACGTTGCCGTTCGGGGAGTTCCAGCCGGTGACCCCGGTGCCCCTGACCGCGTTGTGGAAGCCGACCATGCCGGTGACGGCCGGGTCGCGGTGCAGGCACTCCCAGCCGCTGCCGCACACGGCGTCACGGACGAACCCGTTGGAATGGGGCGGCCCCGCCTCCCTGTCGCTCCAGGTGAAGCCGTCGTACACCTGTGGCGTGCCGTAGTTCCAGGCGAGCTGGAACACGGTGGCCAGCCGGTAGGCCGCGCCGTCCTTGTAGCTCAGCGCGCTACTGCCGCGTTCGGTGTCGTGGTTGGCCACGAACGTGACGGACTTGCCCGACGGCTGCATGCCGCCCCAGCTCTCGCCGAACGTGCGCAGGTCGGAGATGTTGCCGAGGAACTTCTCGCGCAGGTAGCGGCCGTACTGGAACTCCAGCACGTCGCCGATCCCGGTGTACTGGGACGGCTGCACCGCCTCGCCGGCGCCGTAGATGACCTCCTGGTAGATGTACGGCGAGCCGTTCAGCCTGCGGTAGACGTCGCCCAGGTCGGCGGGGCTGGTGTGCTTGGCGGCGTCCACGCGGAAGCCGTCCACGCCGAGGCCGATGAGCTTGTTGAGGTAGCCGGCGATGGCGCCCCGGACGTAGTCCTCCTCGGTCTCCAGGTCGGAGAGGCCGACGAGTTCGCAGTTCTGCACGTTGCGCGCGCTGGAGCCGTAGTCGCCGTCGTGGATGAGGTTGTCGGAGTTGCCGCAGTCCTCGGAGTAGTAGTGGAAGTCGGCGGCCGAGTACAGGCCCGGGTAGGCGTACTTGGCGAAGCTGGTGCCGCCGTAGCTGGTGCTGCCCTGGCCGGTCATGTGGTTGATGACCGCGTCCGCGTAGACCTTGAGGCCGGCGTCATGGCAGGCGCGCACCATGGCCGCGAACTGGCTCTCGTTGCCGAACTTGCTGGTCAGCGTGTAGTTGGCGGGCTGGTAGATGTCCCACCAGACGGCGCCCGCCCTGGTGAGCGAGTCCTGGGGCGGCGAGACCTGCACGCCGCCGTAGCCGGCCGGGCCGAGGTGGTCGGTGCACTCCCTGGCCACGGAGTTCCAGTTCCAGCTCCAGAGGTTGGCGATCACGTCTCTGTCGCCGGGAGGGGCGGCCTGCGCCGCGTCGTTGCCCACGAGGAGGGCCGCCATGGTGCACAGGGCGGCGATGCCTGCCTTCAGTCGTTTCATCGCGCACTCTCTTGAGTGTCGGGGGGATTTCCCGGAAATTACCCAGCGCCGTCCGGCATTGCAAGAGCTTTGCTGAAACTTTCTGCAAAGCTGCAGGGCGGGGTGCGGAGAGCGCGGTCAGTCAGGTAGCAGGCGGCGCTGCTCCTCCTCGATCACCTGCCGGGCCAGCGACTGCTCCGACACGTCCACCGCGTCACCCGACGACTCGGCCAGGTCGCTGCGCCGGGCGTAGGCGTCGAACAGCTTCGTCTTGCGGCGCAGGATGTCCAGCAGGCGCTGGTCCACCGAGTCCACGGTGAGCAGCCGGTGCACCTGCACCCGCCGTACCTGCCCCATGCGGTGCGCCCGGCCCACGGCCTGCGTCTCCATGCTCGGCTTGACCTGCGGCTCGCACAGGATCACCACCGACGCCGCCTGCAGGTTGAGCCCCACCCCGCCCGCCTGCACCTGGCTGAGCAGCACCGCGTGCCCGGCGGCGGCGGAGAACTCGTCCACCATCCGCTGCCGCCGCTCGGCGGCGACGTCCCCGGACAGCGGCCCGTGCGCCCGCCCGTCCAGCGCCGCGCCCACGGCGGCGAGCACCGCGCGGAAGTACGAGTACACCACCACCTTCAGCCCGTTGGCCTCGGCGTCCGCCACCAGTTCCAGCAGCCGCTTCAGCTTGGCGGAGGTGGCCGGCTCGGCGTACGCGGCCCGGCGCATCGCCATGAAGTTGCCCGCGGCCACCGCCCGCCGGTACACCTCGAAGTCCGACCCGCTGAACTCCACCCACTCGTCGGCCTCCACCCGCTCCGGCAGCTCCGACAGCACGTCCTGCTGGTTGCGCCGCAGGTAGACGGGCGCGACCGCCTTGCGGAAGGACTGCGCCCCGGCCACCACGTCGCTGCTGCGCAACCCGGCGGCCAGCTCGGGCCGCAGGTACGCGATCAGCGTCCGGAACTCCTCCACCCGGTTCTCCATGGGCGTGCCGGTCAGGAACAGCACCCGCCGCGCCCGGCCGCACCAGGCGGCCACCGCCCGCGACCGCTTGGCCTCCGGGTTCTTGACGTAGTGGGCCTCGTCCACGACCAGCATGCCCACCTCCGGCTCCGGCCCGCCGGAGTCCGCGCCGAACCGGGCCAGCCCGTCGAGCGTGGCCACCGCGACGCCGCCCCGCCGGGCCCACTCCTCCTGGGCCGCGAGCCGGTCGGGCCCGTGCAGCGGATAGGCCCGCAGCGTGCTGCGCGCCCCGATCTCCCGCACCCAGTTGATCAGCACGCTCGCCGGGCAGGCCACCAGGAAATGGCTCTCGCCCTGTGCCCGCAGGTGCGCCAGCGCCGCGATGGCCTCGATCGACTTGCCCAGCCCCATCTCGTCGCCGATGATCACACGTTCCTGGGCGAGCGCGAACCGGGCCCCGAACGCCTGGTAGCCGCGCAGGGACACCCGCCGGTGGGTGTCGTCGAGCGGCTGCGCCGCCACCTTGGCCGCCAGATCGTCGGGCAGCAGCCCCCGCTCGGTCCCGATCGGCTCGCCGGCCAGCTCCGCCAGCAGGCCGAAATACTCGGGCGAACGGGACTCGAAGTCCGCCCACGCCTCGAAGTCGCGGGCCGCCGGGCGCAGCAGGTCGGTCGTGACCTGGGCGAGCAGCAGCCGCGTCCCGTCGGAGGCGGGCAGCAGCTCCTCGATCGCCGCCACCGCCTCGCGGGCCCGCCGCCGCCGCGCCGGCAGCGTGAACATCATCCGCAGCCTGCCGCGCGCGGGCCGCGCCTGGTGCAGCAGCGGTCCCAGCCGCCCGGCCAGGTCGCGGGCGGCGTCGAGGGCGCGGGGCAGCTCGGGCCCCACGCTCACCAGGCGGTGCAGCGCGACCACCAGCTCCGTGGTGTGGTGATCGGGCCGGTCCACGTCGAGCCGCAGGCTCGCGGCCTCGGCGGCGGCCCGCTCGATCTGCCGGGCCGCCGCGTGCAACTGCCCCGCCGTCCGCGCGCCGATCCCGGGCAGCGACTGCAGCTCGTACGGCGTGGCCTCCAGCACCTGCCGCACCGTCGCGAACCCGGACCGCTCCAGCGTGCCCACCCGCAGCCGCCCGTCGGTGACGTCCTTCAGCCGCGAGACCGGCACCGCCGCCAGCCCCGCCCTGGCCACGTCGCGGCGCAGCGCGTCGAGGGCGGACACGGCCATGGCGCGGACCGAGTCGTGCTCGCCGAGCAGCCCGCGTGCGTCGGCCAGGAGCAGGTCGGCCTTCCCGAAGTCCATCGGACCTAGGATGCCCGCACACCGGCCGGTCGGACAACGGGCGAGCGGCCGGCTCACCCGTCACGACGGGTCGAGCCAGTGCTGGATGCGTTCGATGAGATGGTCGGCGTCCACCGGTTTGGTGACGTGGTCGCTGGCCCCCGCCGCCAGGCTCTTCTCCTGGTCACCCGGCATCGCCTTGGCGGTGACCGCGATGATCGGCAGGTCGGCGTACTGCGGCATGGCCCTGATCGTCTCCGTCGCCGTGTAGCCGTCCATCTCCGGCATCATCACGTCCATCAGGATGAGGTCGATCTCCGGGTGGGCGGTCAGCGTCTCGATGCCCTTGCGGCCGTCCTCCGCGTGCAGCACGTTGATGCCGTGCAGCTCCAGCATGCTGGTCAGCGCGTACAGGTTGCGGGCGTCGTCGTCCACCACCAGGACGGTGCGCCCGGCCAGCGCGTTGTCGATCTCGCGGGCCGCCGCCGCCCGCACGGTGCCGGGCCTGACCAGGGGCAGCACGTCGCCGGGCTGGCCGACGGACAGGTGCAGCGCGATGCGCTCGCGCAACTCGTCGAGGCTGGACAGCAGCTCCAGCGGCTGGCGCTCCAGCCGGACCTCGCGCTGCGCGTGCGAGCGCCAGCTATCGTAGGCGAGCACCGGCACCCCGTGCAGGCGCGGCTCGCGGTCCATCGACTCCAGCAGCCGGTACGCCGCCCCGTCCGGCATGCTCAGATCCAGCACGATGCAGTGCCAGGGCTCCCCGGCGAGCACGGCGGCGGCCTCCTCCGCGCCCGCCGCGGTGACCACCTCCATCGTCCCGTCGTGGTCGCGGGCGCCCACGACGCTCTCGGAGACCAGCGACAGCAGCCCGTTGCGCCGCTCCTCGATGACCAGCAGCCGCCGCCCCGCCACCGGTGTCCGCTCGACCGGCGGCGCGGGCTGCCCGCATCCGGCGGTGCTGACCTCGAAGCCGGGCCGCGCCACCGGCAGGTAGAGGGTGAACACGCTGCCCTGGCCCGGCGTGCTGCGCACGGTGATCGCGCCGCCCAGCAGGTAGGCGATCTCCCGGCAGATCGACAGGCCCAGCCCGGTGCCGCCGTACTTGCGGCTGGTGGTCCCGTCGGCCTGCTGGAACGCGCCGAAGATGGCCTCGAGCTGCTGCTCGGGGATGCCCACGCCGGTGTCGACGACGCGCAGCGCGATGACCGGCCCGTGCGGGCGCACCGACGCCGGCGGCTCCGACGGCGGGGCCGGCTCGATGCGCAGCTCCACACTGCCCGTCTCGGTGAACTTGACCGCGTTGGACAGCAGGTTGCGCAGCACCTGACGCAGCCGCGAGTCGTCGGTGAGCAGCTCGGACGGCATGCCGGGCGCGGTCGTGACGCGGAAGGCCAGGCCCTTCTGGCTGGTCATGGGCCGGAAGGTGGCCTCGACGTAGTCGAGCAGCCCGCGTAGCTGCACCCATTCGGGGTTGATGTCCATCTTGCCCGCCTCGACCTTCGACAGGTCGAGGATGTCGTTGATGAGCTGGAGCAGGTCGGAGCCGGCCGAGTGGATGATCCCGGCGTACTCCACCTGCTTGGCGGTGAGGTTGCGCGTGTGGTTCTGGGCCAGGAGCTGGGCCAGGATGAGCAGCGAGTTGAGCGGGGTGCGCAGCTCGTGGCTCATGTTGGCGAGGAACTCGCTCTTGTACGTGGAGGCCAGCGAGAGCTGGTGCGCCCGCGTCTCCAGCTCCTGCCTGGCCTGCTCGATCTCGAGGTTCTTGGTCTCGATGTCCTGGTTCTGGCGGGCCAGCAGGGTGGCCTTCTCCTCCAGCTCGGCGTTGGAGCGTTGCAACTCCTCCTGCTGGTTCTGCAGCTCCTCGGAGCGGGCCTGGAGCTCCACGGTCAGCCGCTGCGACTCCTGGAGCAGCTCGTCGGTGCGCGCGTTGGCCACGATCGTGTTGAGGTTGACCCCGATCGTCTCCATGAGCTGGTCGAGGAAGGCTCGGTGCACCGGCGTGAACGCCTGCACCGAGGCCAGCTCGATCACGCCGAGCACCTGCTCCTCGACCACGATGGGCAGCACGATCACCGACGTGGGGTCGGTCCGGCCGAGCCCGGAGGAGATCGTGATGTAGCCGGCCGGCAGGCCGGTCATCGCGATCGTCCTGCGGCTGCGGGCCGCCTGCCCGACCAGCGCCTCGCCCACTCTGAACCGGGACGGCCGCCGCGGGTCCACCGGGAAGCCGTAGGCGCTGATGAGCTGCAGCTCGCTCTCCTCGGCCAGGAAGAACGCGCCGTACTGGGCCGAGACCAGCGGCGCCAGCTCGTTCATCACCAGCTCGGCCACCATGGCCAGGTCGCGGTGGCCCTGCATGAGACCCGACATGCGGGCCAGGTTGGACTTGAGCCAGTCCTGCTGCTCGTTGGCGCTGGTGGTCTCGCGCAGCGACTTGACCATCGAGTTGATGTTGTCCTTGAGGTCGGCCAGCTCGCCCTCGGCGTCGACGGTGATCGACCGGGTCAGGTCGCCGGAGGTGACCGCGCTGGTCACCTCGGCGATGGCGCGCACCTGGCGGGTGAGGTTGCCGGCCAGCTCGTTGACGTTCTCCGTCAGCCGCTTCCACGTGCCGGACACGCCCTCGACCTCGGCCTGCCCGCCGAGCCTGCCCTCGCTGCCCACCTCGCGGGCCACCCGGGTGACCTCGGCCGCGAAGGAGGAGAGCTGGTCGACCATCGTGTTGATCGTGGTCTTCAGCTCCAGGATCTCGCCCCGCGCGTCCACGTCGATCTTGCGGGTCAGGTCGCCGCGCGCGACGGCCGTGGTGACCTGGGCGATGCTGCGCACCTGGTTGGTCAGGTTGTCGGCCATGGAGTTGACGTTGTCGGTGAGGTTCTTCCAGGTGCCGGCCACGTTGGGGACGCGGGCCTGCCCGCCGAGCTGCCCCTCGGTGCCGACCTCGCGGGCCACCCGGGTCACCTCGTCGGCGAACGCGGACAGCGTGTCCACCATCGTGTTGATCGTCTGCGCCAGGACGGCGACCTCGCCCTTGGCCTCGACGGTGATCTTCTGCGACAGGTCGCCGCGCGCGACGGCGGTGGCGACCTGGGCGATGCTGCGCACCTGGTTGGTCAGGTTCGAGGCCATGACGTTGACGTTCTCCGTCAGGTCCTTCCAGGTGCCCGACACGCCCCGGACCGTCGCCTGCCCGCCCAGGTTGCCCTCGGTGCCCACCTCGCGGGCCACCCGGGTGACCTCGTCGGCGAAGGAGGAGAGCTGGTCGACCATGGTGTTCAGGGTGTTCTTCAGCTCCATGATCTCGCCGCGGGCCGAGACCGTGATGCGCTGCGACAGGTCGCCGCGGGCCACGGCGGTGGCCACCTGGGAGATGTTGCGCACCTGGTCGGTGAGGTTGCCGGCCATGAAGTTCACCGAGTCGGTCAGGGCCCGCCAGGTGCCGGCCACCCCCTTGACGTCGGCCTGGCCGCCGAGCCGGCCGTCCGTGCCGACCTCGCGGGCGACGCGGGTGACCTCGTCGGCGAAGGAGGAGAGCTGGTCGACCATCGTGTTGACGGTGTTCTTCAGCTCAAGGATCTCGCCCCGGGCGTGCACGGTGATCTTCTGCGACAGGTCGCCCCGCGCGACCGCCGTGGTGACCTGCGCGATGCTGCGCACCTGGTCGGTCAGGTTGCCCGCCATGGCGTTGACGGACTCGGTGAGGTCCTTCCACGTGCCGGAGACCGCGGGCACGTCGGCCTGGCCGCCGAGCCGTCCCTCGGTGCCGACCTCGCGGGCCACCCGCGTCACCTCGGAGGTGAACAGGGAGAGCTGGTCCACCATGCCGTTGAAGACGGAGGCGATCTCGCCGAGCAGCCCGTCGGCCTCGTCGGGCAGCCTGGTGCGGAAGTCGCCGTCCCTGACCGCGGTCAGCCCGGCCAGCAACCGGCGCAGCTCCGGCTCCTCACCCGCCTCCGCGCCGCGCTTGCCCCGCGGTGACGGCGAAGGGGACGCGCCGCCGGTGGAGTCGCCCATGATCGGTCCTCCGTACTCGCCCGGACTTGCTCAGGTAGCGGAGACACTAGCCGGACGCGCGCCGCCCGCACCCTAGCCTCAGGTTGTCATCTACCTATCACTCGTCGTGAACGCGCGATGCGCGACCGGGCGGCAGGGAGGTGACGGGCACGCTGCGCCGGGGCGTCACCTCCCACGATCGGTCCCCCCTCGGGACCCCCGCTCAGTGCTCGGCCGCCGCGGCGCGCTCGCGGGCCAGCCGCTCCTCGCCCGACAGCGTGTTGAGCGGCTTCTCCTTGATGAACAGCACCGCCACCAGCGCCAGCGCGGTCAGCGGCACGCCGATGAGGAACAGCTCCGCCGTCGCCGTCGCGTACACGTCCTGGATGACGCGGACGACCGGCGCGGGCAGCTTGGAGATGTCCGGCACGGCGTGGCTCTCGCCGCCCCCTCCGGCGGCCATCGGGCCGAGCTTCTCCGTCATGAGCGTGGTGATCCGGTTGGCCAGCACCGCGCCCAGGGCGCTGACGCCGACCGCGCCGCCCATGCTGCGGAAGAAGGTCAGCACCGAGGTGGTGACGCCCAGGTCGTGCGCGGCCACGTCGTTCTGGGCGGCCAGCACCAGGTTCTGCATCATCATGCCGACGCCGATGCCGAGCACCGCCATGTAGACGCCGAGCAGCACCGTGCCGGTCTGCCCGTCGATCGTGCTGAGCAGGCCCATCCCGCCGAGCATGATGACGCCGCCACCCACCAGGTACGCCTTCCACCGGCCGTACTTGGTGATGAGCTGGCCCGCGACCGTGGAGGAGACCAGCAGGCCGAACACCATCGGCAGGCTCATCAGGCCGGCCACGGTCGGCGACTTGCCGAGCGCCACCTGGAAGTACTGCGACAGGAAGACCGTCCCGCCGAACATGGCCACGCCGACCAGCACGCTCGCCACGGTGGCGAGGGTGACGGTGCGGTTCCTGAAGATGGACAGGGGGATGATCGGCTCCTCCGCCCGCGACTCCACCCAGACGGCCAGCGCGAGCACGATCACGCCGCCGCCCACGAGCCCGGCCGTCCACCAGGAGCCCCACGGGAACTGGTTGCCCGCCAGCGACGACCAGATCAGCAGGACGGACACGCCCACCGTGATGAGGCCGGCGCCCAGGTAGTCGACCTTGACCTGCTTGCGCACGACCGGCAGTTGGAGGGTGCGCTGCAGCAGCACGATGGCCACGATCGTGAACGGCACGCCGAGCAGGAAGCACCAGCGCCAGCCGAGCCACGAGGTGTCCACGAGCACGCCGCCGATGAGCGGCCCGGCCACGGTGCCGACGCCGAACACGGCGCCGAAGATGCCGGCGTAGCGGCCGAGCTCACGCGGCGGGATCATGGCCGCCATCACGACCATCGACAGCGCGGTCATGCCGCCCGCGCCGATGCCCTGCACGACGCGGCTGACGATGAGGATCTCCACGTTCGGCGTGAGACCCGCGATCAGGGAGCCCACCACGAACAACCCCAGCGAGAGCTGGATCAGCAGTTTCTTGCTGTAGAGGTCGGCCATCTTGCCCCAGAGCGGCACCGTGGCGGTCATGGCCAGCAGCTCGGAGGTGACGATCCAGGTGTAGACCGTCTGGGTGCCCTGCAACTCGGTGATGATGCGCGGCAGGGCGTTGGCGACGACGGTCGAGGCCAGGATGGACACGAACATGCCCACCATCAGGCCCGACAGCGCCTGCAGCACCTTTCTTCGCGACGTCGGCGTCGCGGCCACGGGATCGGGCTGCGCGCTGGTGGTTGTCATCTTTCCTCGATTTCTCGGGCGGGAGCCCGCGCTCGCGGAACTCCCCGCGGACTGCGGGTTCAGAAAAGAGTTCGATGGGTGACCGGAGCGGTCACGGATTGGGCAGGCCGGCGGCGAGCTGGGCGAACGCCTCGTCCGCCAGGTCGGTCAGCGCAAGCCGTCCGCCCGCGGCGCTCCAGCGCGTCATCGCCACCCGGACGGCCACCAGGGCCGCTCCGGTGGCCAGTTCGGGATATCCGGTCGTGCCGGGCTCGACGCCGCACCGGCGGGCGACGGCGGCCATCACCACCTGCTCGGCCTCGCTGCCGCTGGAGACCAGCTTGGGCAGCAGCGACGGGTTCTGCTCGTAGACCCTCAGCCGCAGCATCCACTGCTCGGGCCGCTCCTGGACGCGCTCCAGCTCGGAGCGCGTGATCAGCCGCAGCGCCTCCAGGACGGGCACCTCCGCGGGCACGGCCTCCAGCTTCGCGCGCAACTCGGCGGCCGAGGCCGGGCCGGGCCCGATGAGAGCGTCCTCCTTGGACGGGAAGTAGTTGAAGAACGTGCGCGAGGAGACGTCCACCGCCTCGGCGATGTCCTCGACGGTGACCGCCGCGAGGCCGCGCTCGGCGACCAGCGTCAGGGCAGCGTGCTCCAGGGCCGCGCGGGTCTCGAGCTTCTTGCGATCCCGGCGACCCAGTTCGTCAGCACTGTCGACGATGGTCACGTTGTCGAGGTTAAAGCAAAAATTTCAGGATCTGCAATGTTTCAGCGCCTGAAGTGCCGCAGATCACAGCCCCGCGAGCGGCGTCTCGGCCGCCCCCGCCGCCCGGGCGGGCAGCCCGCGGGTGCGCCTGGTCACGGGAGGCCAGGGCGGGTCTGAACGGGCATTCCACCACCTTAGGGGCGCGCGGGTGCTCGACGTGAAAGGTTAGCCTTGCCTATATTCGGGGTCGTGAATCCTTCTGAGATCCGTACGGTGACGACCGAGGCCGAGCTACGGGAGATCGTGAAAGAACCGCAGCAGACCATCTGGGACAAGGACATCGCCCGGATCGACGAACACGCCCGCACGATCATCGCCCACTCGCCGTTCGTGCTGCTCGCGACCGCGAACACCGACGGCATGTGCGACGTCTCGCCGCGCGGCGACCCCGCCGGATCGGTGCTGGTCATCGACGACCACCGGCTGGCGCTGGCCGACCGGCCCGGCAACCACCGCCTCGACAGCTTCCGCAACGTCCTGCTCAACCCGCACGTCGGGCTGCTGTTCCTCGTGCCCGGGATGAACGAGACGCTCCGGGTGAACGGCCGCGCGTCGATCGTGTCGGACGCGCCGTTCTTCGACGACCTGACGGTCAAGGGCAAGCGGCCCCAACTGGCCATCCTCGTCGAGGTCGAGGAGCTCTACATGCACTGCGCCAAGGCGTTCCTGCGCTCGTCCCTGTGGCAGCCCGAGACCTGGCCGGACCGCAAGGGCCTGCCCACGCTCGGACAGATCGCCAAGGACCACATCGGCATCAAGGGCGTGCCCGCGAAGGTGATCGACGCCGGGCTCGCCATGGACGCCAAGATGAACCAGTACTGAGAAATCGGGCTCGTGGTGAGCGGTCGTTCCGTCGGGACGTCAAGGCGGGCTGCTACGTGCGCGCGGAGTGTGGGACGCATGTTAAGGGCGCAGGGCCGGCCGGGGTGCAGCGGCAACACAGCTCAGTCGGGAGCCATGGGCTACCGCTGTTGTCCGCGGTCGGTGGCTCGGTCAACGCCCTTGTGCACCCGCACCGTGCGGTCGATGAGCTCGCGCAGCGCGCTCTCGTCGACGTTGTCGAGCCGTTTCAGGTACAGGCATCCCTTTCCGGTTCTGTGCGGACCGAGCCGGGCGAGCACTGATGCGTGCCGCTCCTCGAACCCACCCACCAAATAGACGACGAGGTGCTGCTTGCGTGGCGAGAAGCCCGCCAAGGGCCAGTCATTGGTGCGCCCACTCGTGTAGGTGTAGCGGTAGCTGCCGAAGCCGACGATACTGGGGCCCCACATCACCGCAGGCTCACCGGTCACCTCGGACAGAATCGCGCGAAGGCGCTCCGCGTCGCCCCGCCGACGTTCGTCGGAGACCCCGGCCAGGAAATCGTCCACGCTGACGTCAGTCGGGACCGTCGCCGGCTGTTTCGAGGTCACCATGACGTCATGCTCCCACACCGGTGCGACACATAGCGGTGGGCGCAGGGGAGCCCCGATCCCGATCCCGGTCGTCGCGAACCTCAGTATTACGGGCGCACACCCTGCTGCCAAGATCGTAAAGCGAGGACGAAATCCGTCAGCTCCACCTGAACGCCGACATGAGCACCAACCACTGCACGCGAATACCCGACGGCTTCAACCGCACCTGAAAGTGTCGGCCGCCGCGGTTCTCACCATCGGTGGAGCCCTACAGGTCAGTAACATTGACGCACAAACACGTCAGAATGATCAGGCGCGTCATGTGCGGCAAAATGGGCGTGGAGACGTGTGGATGAGCATGTATGCCCGCACGCGCTCGGGGGCGATCGACGGTCCCTTGGCCCTCACCCTGGATCACCGCCTGGGACCGAGTCGGGTTCGCCCTGGCGGAGGCGATGAGCCTGCGGGAACGGTGCACCCGCGCCGCCCCGGTTGCCCCGCGGCCGTCGCGCGACATGTTGTCAGGTCAGGAGGATCCGCACAGCCTGTCGAGCTCCGCGGCGTCCGTATTGATGTCCGCGATCACCTGGTTGGGATCGCCGCCGGTCATGCCGGTCAAGCGGAAGCCGAGCTCCTGGAATTCGGCAGCCAGCCGGCTGATCTTCGCCCCCACCACTCCTTGCGCGTCGAGGACCGCGCCCATCAGGTCGCGGTACGTCTGCTGAGCCGCGGCCGCCTGGCTGCTGCGGACGGTCCCGGCATTCTCGCGGTATGCGGTCAGCGCCGCCGCCGCCTCGTCGCAACCGCCGGGGCGGATCGCCGGCAGCGTTGGGGACGAGACCGGGAGCGTTCGCGTGGGTCTCGGTGGTTCAGGCGTGCCGGCCTCAGGTGATGGACTCGGGGTCGGCGAAACACGGGAGATGACCGGATCCGCTGACGACGACTGCGGGGCAGGAGTGGGGACCACCGTGCCGGCCTGAGGCGGGGTCGGCGGCACCAGGTAGGCGACCAGCGCGACGGCGGCCGCGATCGCCGCTGCCAGGGCGCTCACCGCCGTCCAGTTCAAGCGCGAGCCTGCTGCTTCGCCCACCGTGGGCGGCTGCGCTGATCCGCTTCTCGTCATGCCCTCATCGTGGCCGAGCCGCCAGGCCCGGTCCAGGATGCCGGCGTTCGCGAGCGTCTCCCTCATCGTCGGCCGGCTGCCGCACCCCGGAGACCGGCCGCTCGTTCGCCCGCCATGTTTGCGGTAACTTCCCTGAAGTCATGAGCGTCCGATGACGGCAGGGAGAGAGCGTGCCGGAGCACACGACACAGGAGGCCGACGAGGTGCGCGACACGCTGCCCGACGAACTGCGTGACACGCTCGACCGTTTTCGCGCGACGGCGGCCGAGCGCGGTCTACCGGCGGAGAACGTCGAGCGGTGGCTGCGTACCGCCCGCCGTAGCGCGATGTTGTACCCGGAGGCCGACGGCCCGGTCGTCGGCCGGCTCGGCGGCCCGCTGATGCTGCCGCCCGGCATGCCCGTGCCCGGAACCTCGGATCCGGAGGACCCCGTCGCCCATCAGCTCATCGCGACCATCGACCTGGCCGCCATCCCGGAAGGGACGACCGACCTGCCTCTGCCGTCCGACGGTCACCTGCTGCTGTTCGCGGTTCCCGAACTGGCACTGGAGGTGGAGCTCGCCGGCAGCGCGGTCCACCTCCCGGCCGGAACCCCCGTCGAGGAACGCCGGCAGGACCTCGACTACGAACTGTACGAGTACGACTCGCCCGAGGACCTGGACGCCGACCTGCGTGGCCACGGTGAGCTGCGGCTGGCGCGCGCGGTGTCCCTCCCTCTCCACGGCGGGTACCACGACCTGCATTTCCGATCGGACCTGGCCCGCGCGTGGGACGAGGCCGCGGCCGTGATGCGGCCGGCCCGGCACGTGCCACTGCAGATCGGTGGGAACGCGGCGGACCACGAGGGCTGGGGAGACCCTGTCCGTGGGTCCGCCACCGCGCTGGAGGACGAGGAGGGAGCCCCGGACGCGCCGGGGCCTGAGGACTGGGTGCTCCTCGCGCAGTGGGAGGGCCTTCCGATGGCCACGGTGTACTGGACGATGCCCCGGCAGGACCTCGCGGAGCTGCGCTTCGACCGGGTCCTCGTCCAGATGTACGCCAACCCCTGACGTCAGGCGGTGCTGCCGCGCCTCGGTCCGGGCCCGGTCGCGATGCTCGTCATGTCGGCCGGGCGGCGAGCAGGACGATGAGCGGCGACGGCGGTCGACGTCAGCCACCTCGGCGTCACCGACGACCAGGCGCGCGACCCCTTCAGGCTCGGCGCGGCGGCCTGCGCGGGTGAACTCTCGATCACTTCGCGAACGAGGACGACTTGGTCGCGCTTGCCGCCGCCGCTGGTGCTCCGCACGGGCGAGGGGCGGCCTGCCGCAAGATCGTGCCATTCGTCCATCGGGCGGCGGGTGTTTCCTTGGCGCGCGCGCGGCGCGGCCCAGGTGACGTGGGACGGGGCACGGTGTCAGCACGGTGCCGGGTTGGTGCCGGGTTGGTGCCGATGCCGTGATTCCCGTGCCTAGTGCCTCGAAGCCCGTCGGAGCATAGGCTGGCGTGATGACGGACCGGGAAGATCATGCGGCCTCCCCTCTCGACTCCAGCCCTGCCAATCCTCCTGCGACGGACGACACCGGCCAGCCCGCGCTCAAGCGAGTCATGGGTCCCGGACTGCTGCTGCTGTTCATCATCGGCGACATCCTCGGAACCGGCGTCTACGCGCTCACCGGCCAGGTCGCCGGTGAGGTGGGCGGAGCCGCCTGGCTCCCGTTCGCCATCGCCTTCATCGTCGCGTCGATCACCGCCTGCTCCTACCTCGAACTGGTCACCAAGTACCCGCAGGCCGCGGGCGCCGCACTCTACGTGCACAAGGCGTTCGGCCTGCACATCGTGTCCTTCCTCGTGTGCTTCACCGTGATGTGCTCCGGCATCACCTCCGCCTCGGCGGCCTCGCGGGCCTTCGCCGCGAACCTCGCCGCCGGCTTCGGCCTCGACGTCGGCAACGGCGTCATCCTCGCGGTCGCCCTGGGCTTCATGCTCCTGGTGCTGGCGGTCAACCTCCGCGGCGTCGGCGAGAGCGTCAAGATCAACGTCGTGCTCACCGCGGTCGAGCTGTCGGGCCTGCTGCTCGTCATCCTGCTCAGCCTCTTCTTCATCACCGGCGGGAACGCCGACTTCTCCCGTGTCGTCGCCTTCGAGACCGCGGCGGACAAGAACGTCTTCCTGGCCGTGAGCACCGCGACGTCGCTGGCCTTCTTCGCCATGGTCGGGTTCGAGGACTCGGTCAACATGGCGGAGGAGACCAGGGAGCCGGCGCGGATCTTCCCGCGCATCATGTTCACCGGGCTCGGCATCACCGGGCTGATCTACATCCTGGTGTCCATCTGCGCCGTCGCCGTCGTCCCCGTCGGGGAACTGGCCGCCAGCGAGACGCCGCTGGCGCTCGTCGTGCAGACCGCCACCCCAGGCTTCCCGATCGCCGACCTGCTGCCGTTCATCTCCATGTTCGCCGTCGCCAACTCCGCGCTGATCAACATGCTGATGGCCAGCCGGCTCCTGTACGGGATGAGCAGGCAGGGCGTACTGCCGTCCTTCCTGTCGAAGGTGTCGGTCACCCGGCGCACGCCGGGGGCGGCGATCGTGTTCACCACCGCCATCGCCATCGGGCTCATCACGTTCGTCTCGCTCGACCCGGAGAGCCCCGTCGTGTCGCTGCTGGGCGGGACGACCTCGCTGCTGCTGCTCGCCGTCTTCGCCGCCGTCAACCTGGCGGTGCTCGTCCTGCGCAAGGACCGGCAGGAGGTCAAGCACTTCAACGCGGGACGCGTGCTGCCCGTGGTGGGTGTGATCACCTGCCTGTACCTCGTGCTGCCCTGGTCCTCCGGGCGGCCGGCCGGCCAGTACGAGATCGCGGCCGTGCTCCTGGCGCTCGGGCTGGTCCTCTGGGCGGTCACCTGGCTGGCCCGCCGGAGGGAGAACACCCGGTAGCAGGCGGTCGCGGCCCGGCCGGGCCGCGACCGGCAGGGGCGGCTCGCGCGCACATGAGGTGCCGCAGCCGCCCCTTCGCCTCCACCCGGAACCCGTGCTGCGAGCGATCCAGCAGGCATGGAACCCCACTTCATGAAGGTGTTCTCATCGACGGCTCATGTTGGTCCAACCATGGCGGATCAAGGTGGGACACAACCGAGAGATGAGGGGTTCCCGGTGCTGGGTGGATTGCGGTGGCGACTGCCGACTCTCGCAGTCGTTTTCGTGCTCGCTGTCGGCTCCGTGCCTGCCATCTGGCAGGGGTGTCGTCCGATGCCCATGCCTGCTGTGGCGCACGTCGCGGCCTACGCCGACAGCGACGACGACGATGACGATGATGATGACGACGAGGGCGGCGCCAACGATGCCCGGCTGCGGCGTCCCGACCGAAATCAGCCCTTGGGCGGAGCGAGGGCCGGCAGTGGCACGGGCGCGCGGAGCACCGAGCCGCCGGAGAGAAGGGCCGACTGGCATGACGCCGGCGCCTCCCAGAGGGAGCGGACGCTGGAACCCGGCGGTGCTCGCGGCGGCGACGCCGGCCCGCAGCCGCGCGTCGTCTCCGACAACGGTGGGGTCCCCAGCACGAGCAGCAGCCAGGAGGTAGGTGGCACGTCCCGCATGGGTGGTGGTACAGCGGGCACCGGCGGCAGCCCGGCGTCCAGCGGCGCGCTGACCACCAGCCCAACGGCGACCCCCAGCGAAGCACCGAGCGACGGCGGTGATGTCACCTCTGGCGCGCCGCCGGGCAACGGCGGTGCCTCGACGTCCGGCAGCAGCATGGGCAATGGCAGCCGCCCGACATCCAGTGGAGTGCCGGGCGGCGGCACCTCCGTGGCATCCGGTGGAACGTCGGGCGACGGCAGCGAAGCGGTATCGGGCGGTACGTCGGGCAACGGCAGTGTCGTGGCGCCGGGCGGAGATCCCGGCGACGGCGATCGGGCGGAGCCGGGCGACCTCCGTGACGAGAGCGGCGACGCGGCCCCCGGCGGCGTCGATGGCGATCGCGACGGATCGGTGCCCGACGAAGGCGAGGTGGCCGCGTCCGGAGGCTCGCTCACCTCGTCGATCCAGGGCGATTTCACCGGCGGCCAGCAGCGGACCAGCCTCATCGCCCTGACCGCCATCGTGGGCACGGCGGCTGTCGTGGGAGCCGCGTACTGGCTGTTGGCCAGATACGGCCTGCAGTCGATCCCACCGAGGACGTCGCCCGCCTTCATACCCGCCGCGATTCCACCCTCCATGCCCCCACTTCCCGACAGCTTTATGCCGACACCGGAGACGAGCCATGAACACCCCCCTGACAGATCAGCGCCGGCGACGACGGAGATCAACCATCTCGAGCCCCTCGACGCGACCACGACCGCTCAGGAAGGCGACGCCCGGTCCCGTGCCGAGACCGTGACGGCTGAGCCGAGTCACCTCCAGCCACCCGACGAGACCACCACGACCCAGCCCGTGCGAATCCAGGAGCTCGACGCCCCGGCAACTGCCGAGACCGGCCAGGTCCAACGCTCCGACGCAGGTTGGCGATGGCAGCAACCATCATGAAACAGCACCCAGCAGGCACTTCGGGCCGCTTCGGACCTTGTTCCCTTCCCCGCCGGACGGCCGATCGGACGAACACCCGGGCAGCGCCCAAGCGAACGGCTCATTTCAGGGTCCCGTTGACCAGCAAGAACGACAGCACACCGGTCGACAGCAGAGCGGCGTACAGCAGGATCATGCCGACGATCAGGAGGAAGCGCCGCCATCCGCCAGGCCGGGGCGGGGGCGGAGGCGTCACGCCGTGCTCCGCTCCGTCTGACATGCTCTGACGCTAACAGGCGGCTCGGGCTTATCCGCTGAGGTCAGAGTGTGCGGCGTCCGGCCAGACGCACGAAAGACCGAGCGCCGCACACCCCGGGGACTGCCGTCCCCCTCCCTTGCCCGACGGGCATATTCCTATCAGGTAAGCGAACGGTCACGCTAGGTAATGCTCAGATCAAGTCCGGGGAATCGCGTGCGGGCGGAGACCCCGGGCTCCGCCCGCACGTTCCAGGGGCCGTCAGGCGACGACCAGCGACTCGGCCCGGAACTCGCGTCCGGCCACGATCTCGGAGACGAACCCGTCGGGCCCGACGGGGCGATCGCCGATCAGGGTGACCCGGTGCAGGGTTCGCCGGACGTCGAGGTGGTCGAGGTCCGTCGGGGCGAGATGGGCGGTGGCCCGGTTGTCCCAGAAGGCGAGGCTGCCCGGCTGCCAGCGGAAGCGGACGGTGTACTCAGGGCGGGTGATGTGCTCGTAGAGCAGGTCCAGGAGGCGTCGGCTCTCCACGGGAGACAGGCCCACGATGTGATCGGTGAACCCGGGGTTGACGAACAACACCCGCTCCCCGGTCTCCGGGTGCACACGCACCACTGGGTGGATCGACACGAGCAGGTTGTCGTTGATCCGCCGGACGAGCGTGTCGTCCCCGTCGGCCGGCCGGTAACCGGCCAGGAACCGGTGCTCGGCGCGCAGGCCGTCCACGAAGCCGCGCAGTGGCTCCGACAGCCCCTCGTACGCGGCGGCCAGGTTGGTCCACTGGGTGTCGCCGCCGAACTCCGGCACGGTCTCGGCCCGCAGGATCGAGGCGGCCGGCGGGTTGACGGCGGCGGTCACGTCGGTGTGCCAGCCGGAGTGGTAGGAGTACTGCCGCCTGCGGCGTTCGCGCTGGTCCGCGCCGTAGCGGGCCTCGTAGCGGCGCGGGTCGATGGTGAGGATCTGCGGGTGCTCCTCCGGCGGGGCGTCCTCGTGCGGGTGGGCGTGGGTGAGCTCGCCGAACTGGCGGGCGAAGGCGATCTGGGTTCCGTGGTCGAGGGTCTGGCCACGGAAGAAGAGCGCCTTGTACGTGAGCAGGGCGTGGCGGATCTCCTCGACCGTGCTCGGGTCGAGGGAGTGGGAGAGATCGACGCCGGTGATCTCGGCGCCGATGTGCCCGGCGACGCGCTTGATCGTGAGAATGGACATGCTGCAGCGCTCCTGAAGGATGGAGTGTGAAAAGGGGAGGCCGGGGATGCGGGACAGGTCACCGCGTGGCACAGAGGGCGCTCGCCTGCCGCCGGAGGTCGACGTGGAGGCGAGCCACCAGAAGCTCGCTGCTCTTCACAACGCCGATCTTGCGCGGGATTCCCTACAAATGCAATAGGGATTTCAAGATTCATGCATATTAGGTAGGAAATGTTGGCTTTTTGGTGAGTGGCGGCGCGCGGACGACTGCGGATGCGTGCCGATGGGGCACCAACGAACGCCCACCGCAGCGCGGCCTCGGCCACCACCACGACATGATCCCGCCGAGCCCCAAGCACCATCGCCACTCCCACCCGCGCACCCACATGCCCACGCCCGCGCCCGCCTGCGCCTGTCCGTTCTGGCCCACTCGCGCCTGGCCCCCACGCCGTCGGACGGCCCGCGAAATGCCGCAGCCATCCACGCCGATGCAACGCACGTCACCATCGCTTCCACGGCGGTCATCTCCGCAACCGCCACGCCGCCGCCACCGGGACCGGCGCCGGCGCTGGCAATGCTTGTCCGCATTCGGTGGCCCCTCCATGTCCGCGATCATCCGGTTGCGGCGACAGCGCCCCAGGTCGAGCCGGGACGCTACGCCCCGGCGGGGGCCTTGTCACCGCAACGGGAGCCCGTCAGAAGGCCCGCCGGCGTCCGGGATTCAGTCGCGCAGTAGCGGAAGGAGTTGGTTGCCCTGCCGCTTGATCTCCGGCAGGTAAGGGGTGTCGGAGAGGACGAAGTGGGTGATTCCGAGGGCCTGGTAGTTGCGTAGCGACTTCGCCACGTCCTCGGCCGAGCCGACCAGCCAGGTGGTGCCCGCGCCGCCCCCGCCGTACTTGCCGGGGGTGGTGTAGAGGTTGTCGTCCAGCACCTCTCCCCGGGCGGCCAGGTCGAGCAGCCGCCGCTGGCCGACGGCGGCGCGCCAGTTCGGGTCGCGGGAGACGGCGCCCTTCGCCATCTCCGCGACCTTGGCCTCGGCGTCGGCCCAGGCCTGTTCGGTGGTGTCGCGTACCAGGGTGGTGATCCTCAGCCCGAACTCCAGCGGTGGGTGTTCGCGGCCGAGATGTTCGCTGAACTGCTTGAGGCGCGCGATCCGCGCGGCGACGCCGTCGAGCGGCTCACCCCAGAAGAGCTGGACGTCGGCCTCGGTGGCGGCCACCCGCTCGGCGGCCTCCGAAGCGCCGCCGAAGTACAGCCGGGGGTGCCTGCGCCCGCCTCGCACCACGGGGCGCGGCACCACGGTGGACCCGGTGACGCCGAAATGCTCACCGTGATGGGTGACGTCCTCCTCGGTCCACAACCTGCGGACGATCCGCATGAACTCCTTGGTACGGCCGTAACGATGCGCCTGGTCGCCCTCGGTGTCGCCGTACGCCGCCAGGTTGTCCTTGCCCGACACGATGTTGATCAGCACCCGCCCGCCGGTGAGGTGGTCCAGCGTCGCGGCGGCGGAGGCGAAGTTGGCTGGACGCCAGTAGCCCGGCCGAACCGCGATCAGCGGCTGGAACGTCGTCGTCCGCGCGGCCAGTGCGGTCGCGACCGTGAAGGTGTCGGGACGGCCCCAGCCGGTGCCGATGAGCGCACCGCCCCATCCGTGCTCCTCCAGGGCCTCGGCGTGGTTGCTGAGAGTTTCCAGGCTGTTGTGGCCGATGACGGTGTCGTCTCCGCGATGGCCAGGCTTGGCCTGGTTCGGGATGTACCAGAGGAACTGGAGGCTCATACGCGTCTTCCTGTTCTGTCCGGGTTTGCGAAAACCTATTCTTCCTATAGGAAAAGTATAGTTTCTCGCGCGGCGGCGCTCCAGACAGCCGGGCGAGGGCGCGGAAGGTGCCCTTGCGTAAGGCGTCGGACTGGTGATGACGGCAAGGCGGTGCCGTTCGCGGGTGGTCGGCGGGGCCGATGGGCATCGTCGAGCGGGGATTCGTTCACTCGTGCCTGGGATGTGCCCTCGTTCGCGAGGTCGGCGTCTGTGGCCGCCGCAGCCGTTCCGCCTCGGCTCTTGCACCGGAGAACTGCCGTCGCGGGACGCTCGGAACGCCCGTCAACTGTTCAGGCGATCCCCGGCAGGCGGCGGGACGAGCAGCGACAACATCGTCCTGATCAGCACCGGCTCCACCTCCTCGGGAGCGAGCCGGCCCGCCTCCCGCTCCTGCGCGGCGCTGTGGATGATCGAGAAGAACGTCGTCACCAGCCACGGCAGGGGCAGGTCGTCGCGGAAGTCGCCATCGCGCTGCCCACGTGCGATGAGGCGCTCGACCCGCCGCAACGGGGCCTCGTGGTGCTCCCTGATCCGTTCCGTGGCCAGCACGCGATCGGCCGCCACGAACAGCCGGCGATGCCGGTCGAGGACCTCCCAGGACGACCGCAGCAGCCCTGCCATGGCCTGCGGCGCGGGCTCGGTGTCGAGCGAACCGTCCGCGAGCACGTCGTCCGCCATGCCCACCGCGTGATCGAGCACAGCGTCCACCAGCGCCTCGCGTGAGGGGAAAAGTCCGTACAAGGCGGCCCGTCCTACCCCGGCGGCCTTGGCGATGTCGGCCACGCTGGCGGCGGGGTCGGCGCTGAGCAGCCGCGTCCCGGCTTCGAGGATCGCGGCGATGTTGCGTTCGGCGTCCGCGCGTCTGGCGGGCACCGGCTCTCGTCCCGCGGACTTGACCATGCGATCACCCTACGACGCACGGTCCCCACAGCCCGGGAAGGACGCCCGGGTCGCGAGCCTGCGACCGGCCGATTTTCGAAGCGGCCCGCGTGTCTCCGCAAGGACAGACCGGGACGAACGGCTTCCGCTGGAACGAGAAGGTCGCTCTCGGAGCGGCTGAATTCTCCGGCGAAGACGCCGGCTTGCACCTGACGTGGCGTCAGGACCTAGCTTTACTGACGTGCTCGGCGAGCGGGCACGGGGCGCCTTCCTCATGACCGTCTCGCGCGCGACCGGCCCAGCCGACCTCTTCGCGACCGCAGTGTTGCGGGGACGCGCCGGCCAGCGGTCGATCGCCTGATGGCTGATCGGCATGCCGTAGCCATACCGCGTTTCGCTAGAAAGGAAGGCTTCATCGATGTCCTGTGCTCGAAAGGCTCACGCATGCACGACGTGCTCCCACCGCTGCTGGTCACTCCACCATGGGAGCGGAATCTGCCGCTGGTTCACGGGCTGCTGCCGCCCAGCGAGCGGGTCGTCGACTGGCAACCGGGTGAACGCGAGGACTGGCAGTCGAGGCAACCGAACACCCGGCCCACCTTCACCGCCGCCCTCAGGGAGACCTATGGGCTGGAGGGATGGGAAGGGGTGGTGCGGGCGTATCTGGACGGGCAGATCACCCGCGAGCCCGCCCTGTTCTCCCTGTTCACGTACGGCCCCGAAGAACTCGTCCGGCCGTTGCTGGCAGACTGGCACCCGACGCTCAGCCGCGGCTCCGACTTCTCGATCCTGCGGGCCGTCACGCTGCGGTTCGGGGCCGACGCCCACCACGTGGTGTTCCCCAATGCCAAGGCACACCGGTCGGGCTGGGCGCTGATGCCCTTGCGCGACGTCGAGGTGGCCCGGTTGATGGCCGCCTGGCTCGGTATGGCCGCCGTGCGTCACCAGGCGTGTGCGTGGCTCGATCGGCACGGGCCGGCAGCGGTGCCGTTCCTGGTGCCGGACGCGCTCGGCGTGAGGCGCACGCTTCGCGACAAGGCCGGGCCGGCGCTGCTGCGCATCGCGTCCCGGTGCGGCGACGCGGGTGTGGTGGAGGCGGCCGGCCGGTATGGCGATCACGCCGCGTACGCCGTCGAGCAGCTTCTGGACGGCGGGGGGCCTGTGGGAACGCCGCGCAAGGTCCCCTGGCTGGACATCGAGGTGCTGCCCGAGGTGCGCCTGTGGGGCGGCCGGGCGCTCCCTCGCGACTCGGTGAAGCACCTGATCGGCGCGCTCACCCTGTCTCCATGCGTCCAGCGGGACGAACTGGCCGAGAGCTGCCCGGGGCTCGTGGACGCCCTCGACCATTGTGACCCCGCGTCGCTGGCGGTGTTCGGCTGGGCCGTCGTCGAGGCGTGGAAGGCGGCCGGGATGCCGTCCGGCGACCAGTGGGTGCTCGACCAGCTCATCTGGCTGGGAGACGACGACACCACGCGACAACTCGGGGCCTTGGTGGCGAACTGTCCGGTGAGCCTGGCCAAGCACATCCCGGAGGTGCTGGGGGAGATCGGCACCGATGTGGCACTCGAACAGTTGGAGCGCATCGCGGCGCGCGCCGACGCAGGGGTGTCTCGTGCTGCCAGGAAGCGACTCGCCTGGGCCATCGAGCAGCGCCAACTCGCGATGACGTCGGTCGAAGGGGAAGCCTGACGAAGAACTCCGGGGCTTGACCATCGGGGGGGGC
>NZ_SSXE01000074.1 GCF_021699195.1 Nonomuraea sp. MG754425
GCGCCCCTGAGGCCCCGGACCTCGATGCGCCCGGCCCCGGTGCACCCGGTCCTGAGCCGCCAGGTCCTGACGCGCCGGAGCCCGGTGCGCCCGGTCCTGGGACGCCCGGTCCCGAGTTGCCGGGCCCTGGGACGCCGGGCCCTGGGACGCCGGGCCCTGGGACGCCGGGCCCGGGGGCGGTCGGTCCGGTGCCGGCCGCGGGGCCGGCGGGTGACTTGGTGGGTGGCTTGGCGGGTGGCTTGGCGGGCGACGCCGGTGTCTTGCCGGGCGCGCCGGCTACCAGAGCACCCGGCGGCGCGGTCTCGGCCCCGGCACCCGGCCCCGGCTTGCGGCCAGGAGCCCCGGGCTTCGCCCCGGAGGAGCCACCGGTCTCCGCCCCGACAGCCTCAGATACGGCCCCAGCAGTGCCAGGCTTCGCCTCGGCGGTCCCAGGCTCGGCCCCAGCGATACCAGGCTTCGCCTCGGCGGTACCAGGCTTCGCCTCGGGGGTCTCGGGCTTGGCTCCGGTGGTCCCGGGCTTGGCCTCGCGGGCGTAGGGATTGACCCCGGCAACCTCGGACTTCGCCTCGCGGGTCGCGGTCTCGGCCCCCGCCGCGTCCGCTTTCGCGTCGGCCGCATCGGGCTTCGCCTCGGGGGCGGGCTGCACGGACATGGTCACGGTGCCGGCGGTCGAAGGGTCGTCGCCCTCCTCGGCCGTCGGCGGACGCCCGATGTGCAGCGGGCCGGGCAGCCGGATGGCCGTGGTCCGGTCCGCTTCCGGCTCGGCGGCGCCTTCACCGGCGGCGCTCTTCGGAGGGTCCTCGGCCGAGCCGGCCTGCTCGCCCGGGGGCGGGAAGGTCAGCTTGGGGATGACTCCCGTCGCTTCCGGATCGAAGGGCACGTCTGACTCCTCCTTGTCGCCACGCACCTCCGAGGAGCCCGTGATCCCCGATTGCATGCCATCGCCGTCCCGTTGCCTCACGTTGACCATCATGAAGCCCCGGACGACCCCTGGGTGACAGTCGGCCTACCGCTTTCGCCGAATTTGAGAATTTTGCGGAGATTTCCGAAGATCAAAAGTGCGACAAGCACCTCGCTGAACAACAATCCGTACCCCACGGCGTTCACCCCGAAGGAGGGGAAGAGCGCGAGGGTGGACACCAGCACCAGCACCGCCAGCCCGATCTGGACGATCGCCAGCGTGCGCGCCTGGCTCTGCGCCCGCAGCGCGCTCAGGTACACCTCGATCAGCACCCGCGGCAGCACCGCCAGCGACATGAGCCGCAGCAGCGTCGTGCCCTCCTCGGCGAACGCGGAGCCGAAGATGTGCAGGATCAGCGGCGCCCCGAGGATCACCACCGTGATGATCGGAATGACGATCATGAACGCCCGGCGCAGCGCCCGCCGGCAGTTCTCGGCCAGCCTGGCACGGTCGAAGGAGCCCTCGACGGTCAGTGACACCGCCATGTTCATCGCCAGCAGCTCGATCATGCTGGCCAGCGTGTGCGCCATCGAGAAGCGTCCGAACGTGGCCTCGCCCACCTGGGTGGCGACGACCACGGGCACCAGGTAGACGATCGCCAGGATCGACAGCGTGCCGGGGAAGTCGCCGGCCAGGAACCGGCCGACCTCGCGCAGCCTGGGCGGCTCCTGCGTGGTGGCGGCCTGCTTGACGTGCCGGGGCACGACGACGCCGAAGATCAGCCACTGGACCGGGATGAGGGCGAGCGCGGTCGGGATCACCCACGAGACGAAGATGCCGCCGGTCGGCAGCGCCCCCGCCAGGGCCACCAGCAGGCCCATCTTGACTAGGCCGAAGACCAGGTTGTTCAGCGGTACGAAGGTGGCTCTGCGCAGGCCGGTCAGCACCACGTCCTGGAGGGTGAAGACCGCCCACACCACCACGGAGGCCAGGAAGAACAGGCCGGGCCCGAACCCGCCCAGCACCTGGTACGTCTGCCCCCACATCGGCAGCGTCAGCAGGAAGCCCAGGGCGGCGACCCCGCCCGTGGCGGCGGCCAGGCCGTAGCCGCGCAGGATGAGTTCGGGCGTGCGGCGGCCCGCCACCGGCAGGAACCGGGCCAGCGCGCCCACGAAGCCGAGCGCGGTCAGCGACGCGAACAGCCGCATGGCCGTGATCACGGCCTGGCCGCGGCCGAACTCCTCCGGCGAGTAGTAGTGCGCGGCCAGCAGCCAGTAGCCCATCCCGAGCACCCCGGTGACCACGGTGTTCACCATGAGCGCGTAGCCCTGGCGGAACAGCGGGTTACGCAGGTCGCGAAGGATCTTTGCCCAGACGCTAGACATTTCGCCGCACCCGCTGCAGCCCGTACCTCGTCCGGCGGACGACCGCGTACCCCTTGGTGAGGATGCGTTCGCGCATGTAGATGAGCGGGACGGCGGTGCCTTCGACGGCGCGCCTGAACATGTTGATGGTGGTGCCCTTGCCGACCGTCAGCCGGGGGATGGCCAGCATGTCATGACGGTCGGCGGCGATCGTATTGCTGACCGCACAAGCTGCGAAATATCCGGCCTTACGGACTTCGCGGCGTACGCGGGCGCTGGAGTACCCGTACGGATAGGCCATGGTGGCGACCGGCGTGCCGATCTTCTCCTCCAGCAGCCCCTTGTTCCGGCGCAGCTCCTGCCGCAGCTCCTCGGTGCGGAGCTGGTCGAGCTGCGGATGGCTGTGGCTGTGGCCGCCGATCTCGACGCCGGTCTGCGCCGCCTCGCGGGCCTGGCCCCACGACAACATGTCGTCGAGCGGCCGGCCCGCGGCGTCCTTGCCCGCGTCGGAGACCCAGCCGCTGGTCAGGAAGACCGTGGCCGGGAAGTTGTGCTGTTCGAGCAGCGGCAGCGCGTGGCTGTGGAAGTCGGCGTAGCCGTCGTCGAACGTCACGACGATCGGCTTGTCCGGCAGCGACAGCCCGTTGTTCTTGTTGAAGCGCGCCACCAGGTCGCCCAGCGTGAGCGGCGTGAAGCCGCTCTCCGCCAGGTACGCGAGCTGCTCGGCGAGGTCGGAGGGCCGCACCGCGTGCGGCTTGGTCTCGTCGTTGGGCGAGTCGGTGACCGAGTGGTACATGAGGATCGGTACGCGGATCATGACCGTGCCACCTTCAGCCGTACGGAACCCACGACGTAACCCCAGGTCGTCCAGGCCAGCCCGATCACGATCGCGGCGGCCCTGCCGAGCCCGCCCACGTCGCCGCGGAAGGTGTCGCCGACGCCGCGCAACGCGCCGAGCGGCAGTGTCTTCATCGCGTGCGCGCGCTCGCTCGACAGCCCGTCCTGGGTGCCGACCTCCCGCGTCACCAGCGCCTTCGACAGCCCCTCCGCGTAACACCTGGACCTGAAGTAGGCGAACCTCTCGCGCTGGCCGGACACCTTGTGCCCGATCACCGCGCGCGGTTCGAACAGCATGACCGAGCCCGGCCTGCGCTGCGACAGCCTGATGCAGAACTCGGTCTCCTCGCACCCGAGCGGGCGCGACTTGCGACCCTGCACGCTGCGGCCGATACCGCTGTGGAAGCCGCCGACCTCCGACACGGCGTCACGCAGGAAGGCGGCGTTGCCGCCCATGACGTTGCGGATCGGCGCCCGGACCGCGGGCATGCCGCGATAGGTGCAGCCGACCGTCCAGTCGAACTCGTACGGGAACCAGCGCGGCCGCCTGCCCGACGCCCACAGGGGGTCGGTGCGACCGCCGACGCCGACGACGCCGGGTTCCTGGAAGCCCTCCTCCAAAGCCTCCAGCCACCCGGGGTCGGCGACCGCGTCGTCGTCGAGGAAGGCGACGATCTCACCGTTGGCCGTGGCCACGCCGGTGTTCTTGCCGCCGGACAACCCCTGCTCGTGCGTGTTCTCCACCACGATGGCCTGCGGGTACTCGCGCTTGAGCTTGAGGTGCAGGTCGGGGTTGTGGTCGACCACCAGGATCAGCTCGTGTGCCGGGCGCGTCTGGTTCTCGACCGACTCGACTGCCTGCCTGATGTCCTCCCACCGCTCGTCGGTGTAGACGCAGATGACAACAGACGTGTTCACAACGATCCTTCTTAAGCGACGCCTCGGTCAGCGGCAGGAGTGGCGGCGGGCTCAGGCTGAGGCGGAGTGGGCTGGCGACGCCACTCCTTCAGGATGGTCTTGAGCACGCGGAAGCCATCTCGTACGACGTGCAGGTTGCTCTCGCCGTGGATGCGGTTGCGCTCGTGGCTCGGCACCTCGTGCACCTTCAACCCGGCCTTGGCCGCGCGCACGTTCATCAGTGTCTCCACCTCGAAGCCGTCGCAGTCGAGGTCGAGCACATCGAGGTGGCGCGCCCAGAACGCGTTGTAGCCATAGCAGAGATCGGTGTACTGGGTGCGGTACATCACGTTGACGATGCCGGTGAGGACCTTGTTGCCCAGGCGCCGGTTGATCGTCAGGTCGTCGCTGCCGCCCCCGGCGGCGTAGCGCGAGCCCTTGACGAAGTCGGCCCCGGTCACCAGCGCGCCCACGAAGTTGATGATCTCGCGGCCGTCGGTCGAGCCGTCGGCGTCGATCATCACGATGATGTCGCTGGTGCAGGCGGCGAAACCGATGGCCAGGGCGTCGCCCTTGCCCTTGCCGGTCTGCGCCACCACTTTGACGTTCGGCCGCAGCCGCCTGGCCACGGCGACCGTGTCATCGACGGAGTTGCCGTCGACGAGCACGATCTCGTCGACCCACTGCGGAATGGTGGCGAAGACGTGCGGCAGGTTCTCCGCCTCGTTCATCGCCGGCACGACCACGCTGACCGTCGGGGAGATGGCCAGGTGCGGGGTGACCGGCGTGAAGCTCGAGGGCGGCGGCATCGACCTGAGGGGAGCGGCGTGGACCTTGCCGTTGTGCTTGGTTATCTCGGGACTCATGGCGAGGGAAATCCTTCCGAGACCCCGCGCTGCGGACCGGACGGAACCATCCCCGGGTGCTGCGGGGACGGCGAAACCGGCGAGCGGTGCATCGAAGGGTCCTGTGTGAAGTGTGAGGGTGTCGTGCTGTGCCGGGGGGTCGTCCGGGAGCGTTCTAACGTGCTCCCGTCGGTTCCTGACTTACTGCGTTGGATGGCTCCTGACGTTGAATCGAGGTGCGCACCCGACCGAAGCCCTTCAGGACACGGTCGGCCGCCCTATAGAGAGACGGCCGATCCATGACAATTGTTCGGGCCTTGTTGAAAGGAGTTCTGCCCATCCAGTGAACGGCCGCCGACGCCGACGGTCGCGAGACCCGGCCTTCGGCGACGTACAGGACCCCGCTCTTGAGCCAGTCCTTGTATTCCTTGCCGCCCTTGCCCATGTCCACCATGTGCAGCCCCGCGTTCGCGGCGGCCTCGGCCATCTGGAGGTGATGGACGATACCCGGCGAATAACGGGCGTACTCGGTGTCGTAGGCGGGGAACCACCCTACAAGCGTGGTCGCCGTCCGGAGCCCGAAATGGCCCGCCACCGGTACGTCCCCGGCATAAAGCATGGTCAGCACACCCGCGAAGTCCGATGAGTTCTCGGCATGCATCATGTCCGTCAGTTCGACGATCCACGGCTGCGCGAACCTGTCCACCCGGCCGGTCCGCTGGTACTGGTCGGACTTCCAGGCGAGCAGGGTGCGCAGCACCTCCGGGTCGGCCGAGGACCACTCCAGGCGTACGTCGCCGTGCTCCCTGCCGAGCTTGCGCTCCTTGTAGCGCACGGTCTTGAGGTTCTTCGGCGAGTTGGCCTTGACCTGCTCGAGCCAGGAGTCGAAGCCGGAGGTGAAGTCCATGACCGGCGCGGGCCGGACGTCGGACTCGTACGCGGCGAACGTCGGCTGCCCGGCCACCAGGTGGTCGAAGTCGAAGACGCTCAGCTTGCAGGCGCGCAGCAGGGCCTTGGCGTCGAGCTTCACCTCGGGGGCCGAGATCAGGCCGTGACATGTGGTCAGGAAGCCGCCGAGCGGTTTGCCGATGCCGAAGCTGTGCCGCTCGTACGGGAAGAATCCCGTGATGCCGCTTCCGTCGGAGATGACCGCCACCCGCACGTAGTCACGCAGACGGTCCATGGCCACGGCGAACTCGACCGACAGGAACGGGTTGTCCAGACTGCGGTCGGCCTTCTGCAGCTCCCGCCACCGGGCCCGCTCGGAGTCCCCGAGTTCTCCTGGCCGAACTACCTGGATCTTCACCTTGCCTTGGCCCCCTGTTCGGTCTGCATGCTCTTCCCCCGGTACAACACCCGAAGCACGTACATGAACCCTCCGAGCACGGCGACCGTCGCGACACCGGCCCGGGGCGACCACGCGTTGAAGAGCAGCATGGCCTCGGCGAGGAGCACGTTGAGTACGAGACTCGCCGCGGCTCCTACGGATAGAGCGGCGAGGGGGTCACGATCGCGCAACAGTCCCACCACTGCCGCCCCTGGGACGACCAGAAGGAACAGGGAGATCAGGAGCGGACGCAGCGGCGTGTCGATATCGAACAGCGCGATGATCGCTCCTGCGATGCAGGCCAGCGCGACCAGCCAGGCCAGCGCTCTGCGGTGCTGCTTCAGCATCTCCTGTCTCTCTCCTGCTCTTGCTGGTTACAGCGCGATTGATCGCAGTTCATGGGACCAATCCACGCTACGACACGTCAATGCCGACGCTTGGCGACGTGCTCCGGTTTACCGATGGGCGGAGTTTTCTCGTGTGATGTTCAACACACAGTCAAGTGATCGCCCTGCCCCGGCGCGGTCCCCAAGCACACCAGAATGCCCTATGTAGCCTAGGGTTCACGAGTCAGGGTCCGATTTATATCCGTTTGTCGGGTTAAAGTGCTGACTTACTGCGGGTCGTCACTCGACCATGTCGTCCCGGCGTCCGAGGTCGGGGACGCGGTGGGCGTCTCCGAGGCCGGCGGGTCGTCGGACGGCTGTTCGGGCAGCTCGTCGCCGGGCCACGACAGCGAGCAGGTCGCGGTGCCGGCGCTCGAGGTGAAGGTGACGCGGCCGTCGCCGGATTCGTCCGGGACGGCGACCGTCACCACGACCGTCTCCGAGCCGCCCGCCCTGATCGAGCCGCTCGCCGGACGCGTGTCCAGCCCCTGCGAGGCCGTCGCCACCCAGGAGACCGCGGCGTTGCGGGCGCTGAGCCGGATCTCCGCCGCGCCGTCGATCGTCTCCGGGCAGGACACCGCGATCCGGGCGGCGGGCGCGGGCCTGCGGCGGGTGGCGGTGGGCGCGGGGGCCCGCCGGGTGATCCGGCGCGGGGCCGCCGCCGGCGGCGTCACCCTGGCCTGCGGGGTGCGGCTCGCCGGCGTGCTCGGGCTGGGGGTCGGCGACGGCTCGTCCGCCTCGATCGGCGGCTCCGTCGTGAGGTCGTCCTCCGGCGCGGACGTGGGGGAGACGGGCACCGGCCGCAGCGCGGTCGTGTCGGACGCGCCGCTCCCGCTGACCATCACCACCGCGCCGGTCGCGGCGAGCAGGCACGCGCCCGCCAGCACGATCGGCGCCAGCCGCCGCGGCCGGCGACGGCGCGAGCGGCGATCGGCCGCCACCGGGAAGCCCGACCGGTCGAGGCCGTCGCTCCGGTCCGTGATCAGGACCCGGGTCTGGTCCAGCTCGGGCCGGACACACGTGTCGATCACCCGGAGGCGCAGCGAGATCGGCGGGTAGGCGACCGGCGCCAGGTCCAGCAGCCGCGCGGCCGGTACCAGACGGTGCCGCCGCTCGGTGCACACCTCGCACCCGCCGATGTGCCCCGACAGCCGCCGACGCAGCAGCGGGGTCAGCGGCCCCTCCCAGGAGTCCAGCATCGCCGACAGGTCGGGGCAGTGCGCCCGGCCGGTCCTGGCCAGCACCACGGCCGCCGCGGCGTTCTCCAGGTGGTCGCGCGCCCGGCCCAGCCGGGTGGCCGACTGCCGGGAGGTCAGGCCGAGCACCGCCCCGACCTCCGACGGGGTCAGGCCGTGCCGCGACGACAGCTCCAGCACCTCGCGCTGGCCCCCGCTCAGCTCGCCCAGCGCCTCGTGGACCATGCCGGCCAGCTCGGGATCCTCGTGCCGATCGAACTCGGGCGACGGCAGGCCGCGGGCCGGGGTGCCGCCGGGGCGGCGGGCCGTCCTGGCGCGTGCCTGGAACCGGGTCAGCGCGTACAACCAGGCCCGCAGCCGGGCCGGCTCCTTCAGCCGGGACGCGCAGCCGTGCGCGGTGACCAGCGCGTCGTGCACGGAGTCGGCCGCCAGGTCGGCGTCTCCGGACAGGTGGAAGGCGTAGGCGTGCAGGCGTTCGGCGTAGGAGTCGTAGAGCGTGGTGGGAGCGGCGGTGTCCGCGCGCCGCAGGGCCTCGACCAGCTCCTGGTCGTGCGCGCGATCGACGGTCGGCCATTCGGGCACGGATTCCCCTCCCCGCGGTCGGACACTCGGTCAAGCCCCACGCGGAGAGGACGCGGCCTCGTTCGGCCGGGTTCGCCCGCCATGCCCAACAGGCATGGCGGGCCGGTCGGTCAGCGGGTCAGCCGTCGCAGTCGGGCGTGCAGAGACGGCGCTCCATGCCCCGCAGGAAGAAGTCACGGACCTGCAGGACGTCCTCGGCGATGTACGCCTCGCCGCCGGTGGCCTTGGCCATGGCCTCCATCCCCTGCTTGCCCTGCTTGGCGTCCGGCCCGAAGGCGATGAGCAGGATGCTGATCGGCCGCTTCGGGTTGTAGGTCTTCTTCAGGAACTGCAGCAGCTCGGCGTTCCCGACGCCGCCGTCGGGGTCGTCGTTGCCCGCGCCGTCGGTGAGGATCAGCAGGGTGTTGACCTTGTCCTCGGCGAACGTCTTGGTGAGCTGCGTGTAGGCCGCCTTGACCGTGTCGTTCAGCCCGGTGTCGCCCGTGGCCTTGGCCTGGAGGGTGGCGAACGTCCGGACCATCTGCTCCTTGCGCAGCGTGCCGTCGAGCGACTCGCTCAGCGGCCCGACGGAGACGAGTTCCTTCCAGTCCTTGCCCTGACCGTCGAGATGCGTGGAGAAGGACCACAGGCCCATCTCGGACCCGGCGGGGAAGAGCGCGAGGCCCTCGGTGGCGATCCGGTTGATGGCCTGCATGCGGGTCATGTTCGTGCCGGGGACGGGCAGCGCCATCGTGCCCGAGACGTCGAGCAGGGTGAGCAGGCGGGTGCCGAGGTTCAGCCGGGTCCAGGTCTGCACCATGCGGGTCACGGTCGGGCCGTCCGGCGGCTCCAGGGCCGCGGGGGTCTCGGGGGTGAAGCCCTTGTCCTCCGACAGCGCGTCACCGGCCTTGCCGTCCGTGCCGCGGAAGCCGGCGTCGCGCAGGATCTTCCCGGCCGACTCGCCGGTCAGGTTCTGCTTGAAGTCCGCGGCGGCCTTACGGACCTGCGGGTCCTTGGTGAGGATCGTGACCGGGTAGTCGAGGCTGAGCGTGCCCTCCTTGGGGTAGAGGGCGACCACCGGAGACTCCGGCTTCCTGGTGTTGTGGGCGTAGATGGCCTGCTCCGAGGCGACGCCCACCGGCACCCTGGAGCCCGACTTGACGGTGAGGCTGGCCAGCAGCGCCGTCGCGTCGGAGGCGAGCTGGCCCGACAGCTCCTTCAACGCGCCCACCAGCGCCTGGTCCTGCTTCGCCTCCCTGGCGGTGCCGGCCGCGGCGAGCAGCGCGGCCAGCCCGGCGGAGTTCTTCTGCGGGTCGAGGGCGAGCACCCGGACCTTCCTGCCGGGGCCGTCCACGTTGGCCACGTTCGCCGCCGAGACCATGGCGACCCAGCTCGGCTCCAGCGCGCCGGAGAGCTTCGAGGCGGCCGACCGCGCCGCCGCCAGCACCACGGGGGAGCTCGCGATCGACCCCTCCACCTGCGGCAGCAGGTCGCCGGACGGGGTGTCGCGCAGGCTCTCCATGAGCAGGCTGGAGTCGGCCACCCAGAAGTCGGCCTCGGCCTTGCCCGCCGCGAGCGCGTTCGCCGTCCTGGCCGCCGCCTCCTTGGCCACCGTCACTTCGACGCACTTGCTGTCGATCGAGTGCATGGCCTTGTTATAGTTACTTGCGATCTTGCTCAGCGCGGGCTGGATGTCGGGGGTCGCGACCACGCGCAGCGGCAGCTTGCCGGCGGTGCAGTCGTGTTCGCGGGTGAAGACCACGAACGCGGCGACGCCGAGGAGCACGGCCAGGGCGACGGCTCCGGCCAGCGGTACGAGCACCCTGCCGCGACCGCGTCTGGCGCGCCTGCGCGGTGGTGGTGGTTCGCTGGCTCGGTATCCGCCGTCGAGATCGTCTGTCCGGTGTCGCCCCACGGTGTCCTCTTAGGTGTTTTTTATGACCTTCCGGAGACCCTAGCGGGAGTTGCTCCGCAATACTCCGGGAACGATACTCGGTGCGGTCTGTGTGGCAAAACAGCCCTTTTGGTGCGACGATTACCCTCTGTGGTGACAGTTTCCGGCCAGCGTGACGGCTCCCGGGCGCGGCCGGCGTGATCGTTCAGTGGCAGCAGGCGTGACCGCGCCAGGCCCGTCCGCCCTCGCGTACGGCGACCGCCGCCAGCGCCACCGCCACCGCCGGATCCACCCACCACCACCCGATCGTGTTCAGCCACAGCCCGGCCAGCACCCCCGCCGCCATGGCCGCGCAGATGAGGTTCTGGGTGCCCTCGCCGGACGTCGCCGCCGACGCCAGCCGCACGCCCAGCCGCCGCTTGACCATCCCCAGCACCGGCATGCTGACCAGGCTGAACGTCGTCACCACGATCCCCAGCGCGCTCGGGGCCGCCCGGTGCCCCGCGTCGAGGTCGTGCAGGACGTGGATCACCAGATAGGGCGCCAGCAGCCAGAAGCTGAGCGCCACCGCCTTCCTGGCGGTGCTCTCGGCGCTCTTGGACAGGGTGCGCGCGCCGGTGAACCGCCACACCACGATCAGGCTGGCCGCCGCCTCCACGAGCGCCGCCGTCCCCCACCCGATGAGCGCCACCGAGTGCGCGGCCAGCCCCGCGGCCAGGCCGAGCGCGCTCTCCACCCCCAGCCAGGCCAGCGTGGCGACGGAGAGCCGACGAGCGGTCCGCGCGGCCCGCAACCATTCGGCTGACGCGGCCGGATGCTCCTGAATCCGCTGATCAGGCACCATGAACCCCCGAACTCCCGGCAACCCGGCCGTCGACAGCGATACGTACCGTACCCACTACGCACCGTGGCCAGGAACGGCGAGGGCAAAGCGGGGTCAAGTTTCGGCCGCATAATGCTCACCGGGGATCATCCGCCGGGGGGAGAGATCATTGCCGTTCACGCCCAGCCACATCGCCGCCGTGCTGCCGCTGATCGGGTCGCACCGCGTCCGCAGGTTCGTCGATCCGTGGGCGCTGGCGTTCGGCGCGATGGTGCCCGACCTGCCGGTCTTCCTGACGTTCCTGCCCGACTACAGCGACTGGCACTCCTGGCTCGGCGTGGTCACGATCGACCCGCTCGCGGTGCTGATCCTGCTCCCGCTCTTCCACCTCGTGCTGCGCGACCCGCTGATCGCGCTGCTGCCGCCCGCGCTCGCCGGCCGCGCCGCGCTCCTCGCGCCGCGCCGCCTGCGGCTGCTGCCGATGGCGGCCGGCGCCGTGGCCGGCGCGGCCACCCACGTCCTGTGGGACTCCTTCACCCACTCCACCGCCTCCGTCGAGTGGGGCGCGTGGCTGTCGGTCTCCGTCTTCGGCGTGATCAGGCTCTTCCGCCTGCTCCAGTACGTCTCCTCCGCGGCCGGCCTGGCCGTGCTCGTGTGGTGGGGATGGCGTGGCCTGTCCCGCATGGCGGCGGCCCCCGTGCCGGACCGGCTGCGCCTGCCGGCCCGCGCCCGCCTGGCCGTCCTCGTGGCGTCGGGTCTCGGCGTCGTGGCCGGGGCCGTGCTCTGGCCCCTCATCGACGAGCCGAACCCGAAGTTCGGCATCGCCGCCGTGATCACCAAGACCGGCGCGGGCACGGTGATCGGCCTGGTCCTGGTGCTGCTCTGCTACGCGGTGGTCTGGCAGGTCAGGCGGCGCGTGGCAGTATCGGAAAGTGCTTGAGTACGTAACCGACCCCGACGACCCGCGCCTGTCCGACTACACCCGCCTGCGGGACGTCGAACTGCGCAAGAGCCTCGAAGCCGAGCGCGGCCTGTTCCTGGCCGAGGGGGAGAAGGTGATCAGGCGGGCCGTCGGAGCCGGCTACCCGATCCGGTCCGTGCTGACCACCCGCCGCTGGCTGGCCGCGCTGGAGGACGTCCTCGGGGACGCCACCGTCTACGTGGCCGGCGACGAGGTCATGTCGCGGGTCGCGGGCTTCCCGGTCCACCGGGGGGCGCTGGCCTCCATGGAACGCCTGCCGCTGCCCACCATGGAGTCCCTCGTGAAGGGCCCCGCCCGCCGCCTCCTGGTCCTGGAGGACCTGGTGGACCACGCGAACGTCGGGGCGATCTTCAGGTCGGCCGCCGCGCTCGGGGTGGACGCGATCATCCTGTCCCCCCGCTGCGCCGACCCGCTCTACCGGCGGGCGGTCAAGGTCGCGATGGGCGCGGTCTTCTCCATCCCGTACGCCCGCATGGACGACTGGTTCACCGGCCTCGAACGGCTCCGCGCGGCCGGCTACCAGAGCCTGGCCCTGACCCCCGATCAGGGCGCCGCCCCCATCGACACCGTCGTGTTGCGCGAGCGGGTGGCGCTGCTGCTCGGGGCCGAGGGCGACGGCCTGTCCTCCCACTGGCTGCACGAGGCGGACCAGGCCGTGTGCATCCCCATGAGCCCCGTGGCCATGGAGGCCGGGGTCGACTCGCTCAACGTGGTGGCCGCCGCCGCGATCGCCTGCCACGGGCTGATGAGGTCGGCGGGCGCGTGATCGGCGGGCTCGGGGTCAGGGGTGGTCGTCCTTGAGCCATTCGGGGTAGTTGTCGATGTCGTGGCTGACCGGCTCGAAGTCGATCGGGGTCGCGGCGCCGGCGGCGCCGAGGTGCCGGCGCAGGGCGGGCAGGTGCTCGTCCGTGGAGATGAGCGTGAGCTGCCAGGCGGGGTCGTCGTGCTGGGCGGCCGGGCGGGGGAGCGCGGCGATGTCGATCGACGTGGCGAGCCCCGTCAGGAGGATGCCGTGCGCGAGCTCGGCCGCCCTCGTGTGAGTCTCGGTCGTCATGCGGACCTCGAAGAATTCCGCCATGAGGTTGTCCTTAACAGAGGGGAGGGGCAACACCCTACCTGCGGAAACGAGAAAGGGACCGGATTTCGCGGGTAATTCGTCCATAGTTGGTGTCACGGGTGCCGGTGGGCGGGAGGGGCGGTGGAGGCCCGGACGACCAGTTCGTGCGGGAACAGCCGCCGCTCGGGCCGCGCCGCGCTGCCCGCCAGGAGCAGCCGGCCCGCGGCCGCGCCCATCTCCTGCTTGGCCTGGCGGATCGTGGTCAGGCCCGCCTCCTGCGCCGCGCTGTCGGAGAAGCCCACCACCGACAGGTCGGCGGGCACCCGCAGCCCCAGGTCGGCGGCGGCGTCGAGGACGCCGAGGGCCAGCACGTCGGTGTTGGCGAGGATCGCGCTCGGCCGCGGGTCGCGGCCGAGCAGCGCGTGCCCCGCCCGCCGCCCCGCCTCGCGCGAGTTGCGCGCCACCTCGTAGAACGGCACCGCCGCCCAGTCGAGGCCAGCCTCCTCGCAGGCTCGCTGGTAGCCGCCGCGCCGCGCCCGCATGGCGGCGAACGACGCCGTCTCCTGCCGCTCGGGGCCGGCCCAGCCGGAGTGGCCGTCCTCGTGCAGCCCCACCATGACCACCCCGAGCCGGCGGTGGCCGAGGTCGAGCACGTGCCGCGCCGCCGCCGCGCCCGCCGCGGGCTCGTCGATGCCGAGGAACGGGTGCCCCGCCACATACGGCTCGTCCACCACCACGACGGGCAGCTTCCTGGCCAGCACCTCCGCGAGGGCCGGATGCCCGTCGGGCAGCGACATCACGCAGAACGCGTCCACCACGGCGTCCCTGACCGGGTCGCTGCGCCGGTCGCCGTGCGGCAGCGGCAGGATGAGCAGGCCCACGCCCGCGTCCTCCGCCGCGGTGGCCAGCCCCTGGAAGAACCCGATCGCGTACGGGTCGGCGAACGCGTACGCCAGTGTCTCGCTGAAGAGCAGGCCGAGCGCGCCCGCGCGGCCGAGCCGCAGGGAGCGGGCGGTCGGGTTGGGGCCGGCGTAGCCGAGTTCGCCGGCCACCTCCAGGATGCGCCGCCGCAGGCCGTCGCTGAGCTGGTCGGGGCGGGAGAAGGCGTACGACACGGTGGCCCGGGACACGCCGAGGCGGTCGGCGATCGTCTGGAGTGTGACCTTGGCCATGGTCCAACCGTAGCGGAGCGCTTGCCCAAGCTTTCTTAATTGATTAAGATCTTAATTGATTAAGGAGGCTCGGATGGATGCCATGCAAGTGCTCGCCCATCAGGCCGCGATGGGCTATCGCGACACCCTCGGGCAGGCGCTGCCCGGCGCGCCGCGCCGCCCGGACCGGCGGCCGGCGATCAGGGTGCGGTTGCGGCTGGCGTACTCGCTCAGATGGACGGCCGACCGGCTCGACCCGGCGTGCCGGGCCGCGTGATGATGCACAATGTGATCGATTGATCACGGGGTGTGTGCGGAGGATCCCATGAAGGTGGCGTGGATCGTGGCGCTGGCCGCCACGGCGGGGGTCCTGGGCCCCTGGGCGGCGGACGGCGACGGGCGCGCGGGGCGCGCGAAGCCCCGCCCGAGATCCGCCCCGGCCGCCGCGTTGAGCTGCGCCGTCGCCACCCCGGCCGGGCGTCCGCTGGAGTTCACGCCCAAGGTCGGACTCACGCCGCGCCGGGTCGAGGCGCGCGGCCTGCTGGAGCTCACCGGATGCGCCTCGCCCGACGGCACGGCCCCGGCGCTGCGCTCGGGGTGGGGCACCGTGAAGGCCACCGTCGAGGCGTCCTGCACCAGCGCCCGTCACGTGCGGGGCAGCGCCGTCATCACCTGGTTCGGGGCGAGCGGGCGGCCCGTCGGCACCTCCAGGCTGCGGGTCAGGGCCGATCGGCTCGTGGCCCAGCGTCCGGTGGACTCGTTGCTCACCGGCACCGTCGCGGCCGGGTGGCTGGCGAAGTCGCGTGTCAGGGGCGACATCACGCCCGCCGCGGCGATCCTCGGCTGCGCCGCGAACGGCATGTCCTCGATCCCGGGGCGCGGGCGCATCGAGTTCGGCTGACCGTCCGCGACGCCGTGCCGGATCAGCCGAAGGCCACCTGCTCGCCCGCGTAGTCGAGCAGCTTCTCCGCCGTCGAGAAGCGGCGCTCGTCCTGGTCGCCCAGCAGCACGCCCACGACCTGCAGGCCGTTGCGCTCACCGGCGAACAGCAGGCAGTACCTGGCCGCGTTCGTGTAGCCGGTCTTCACGCCCAGCACGTCGTCGGCCCGGGTGAGCAGCTTGTTGGTGTTGCGCCAGGTGTGCGCGCGGTGCACCTTGGTCTTGCCCACCTTGTGGCTGGTGCTCCCCACCACGGTCGCGAAGACGCTGCTCTCCAGCGCGAGCCGGGCCAGCTTCACCTGGTCGGCGGCCGTCGAGTAGCCGCCGTTGGCGGGGGTGGGCATGCCGTCGGCGTTGGTGTAGCGGGTGTCGCTGAGGCCGAGCGCGCGGGCGGCGCGGTTCATCTTGGCGATGAAGGCCGTCTTGCCGGGGCCGTAGTGCCGGGCCAGGGCGTTGGCCGCGTCGGCGCCCGAGGGCAGCATGAGCGCGTACAGCAGGTCCCTGGTGGTGAGGCGCTCGCCCGCGCGCAGGCCCGCCGTGGCGGCCCCGCCGCGGGCGGCGTACCTGACGTCCGTCGCGCCGATCGTGACCGTGTCGCTCATCCGGCCCTCCTGGAGCACGACGTACGCGGTCATCACCTTGACCAGGCTGGCCACCGGCAGGCGCTTGGTCTCCCGCTTGCCGAGGTGGACCGTTCCGGCGGAATCGACGACGTACGCCGCCTTGGCCCCCACGGCCGGCTCCTGCGCGGCCACGGCGGGGGAGGCCCCCACGACGAGGGACACCACGACAGCGCCTATCAAACGCCCAATACGCATGACCATCATGTTGGCAGGAGATCGAGCTTTCGTTTGCCGAACGCGGCCACGCGCCACCTATAGATGGGGGTAAATCATTGATAGATCCGATATGGCGGGGGGCGTCGGCCATGGCAGGAAGGTTCGTCATCAGCGAGGACGGACAGGGTGGATACCGTTTCGCACTCGTCGCGAACAACGGCCAGACCCTGGCGGTCGGCGAGGGCTATCCGAGCAAGGTGGCCTGCGTGAACGGCATCGAGACCGTACGCAGGAACGCCCCCGGGGCCGTCATCGACGACCGGAGCGGGGGTCGCTCCAGGGAGATCTAGGACGCGAGCGCCTGGTCGTCGGCCGCGCGCCGCCGCTTCCGCCTGCGCCGGACCGCCAGCCAGGCCACCAGCGCGACGACCAGCACGGCCACGGCCGCCGCCGTGAGGGGCGAGTGCCTGGCCAGCTCCAGCCAGCCGAACACGGCCGCCGACCCGCCGAACCACCACAGCGGGGCCCACGTCAGGCAGCCCAGCGCGCTGGCGACGACGTACCAGGGGTAGGACACGCGCAGCGCGCCCGCCACCCACGGCAGCGTGTGCCGCAGCATGGGCACCCAGAAGCAGCCGTAGACGGCCAGCGCGCCCCAGCGCTCGACGACGCGCTCGATCTTCTCGATCCGCGCGCGGCCCGCCTTCACGCCGATGCGCGACTCGTAGAGCTTCTCGCCGAGCTTGCGCCCGACCCAGTAGTACACCTGGAACGCCCCGAACAGCGCCAGGATCAGAATGGCCCCGACCAGCCAGTACGGCAGCCCCAGCCAGAACGGCTCGGTCGGCGCGGGGACGGCGACCAACGCGTGCATCGTCCGACCACCACCCCTCCGCATGCCTTAGGCCAGGCTTACCTTACGTCACGGCAATGCCGATGGCCACACCGGCTGCAACCCACCCGCAACGGGTGCAACCGGCCGACAACCAGCGCTCAACCACCTGGCCCCACTCTATGGGTGAGACAAAGGGGTGTTGACGATGCCGACGACGAGCGCGGCCGTGCTGGCCAGCGGGACCGCCACCGCCGCCAAGCTGTTCGTGGCGGCCCTCGCCTTCACCAGCGCCTACGTCGGCCTGTCCGCCTACGGCCACGCCGGCACCACTGCCCCGCCCGCCACGACGATCACCCTGTCGGCCCGCGAACTGCCCATCAGCACCCCCGCCGCCGGGCAGCCCGCCACGGCCGGCGAGGTCACCGTGGGCATCCGGGCGGACGCCGCGGCGGGCTGCCTCAGGACGTACGTCGCCCGCAGCCTCGTGCTCAACCCCCGGCCCGCCGAGGCCGTCGCCCTGCGCTGGAAGCTGGCCCGCTGGAGCCCCACGACCAAAGGGTGGCGCACCTACCTGGCCGGCCACGACAGCTTCGCCGCCGCCCGGCGCGCGGTCGAGTGGCGCCCCCACATCTCCGCCAACCCCGGCTGGTACCGGGTCGAGCTCACGGTCGAGGGCGCCGGGACGCTCAGGAGCGATCGTTTCCAGGTGAGCTGCTGACCGACTGCCGCGCCGCCTCCACCCAGCGCGGCACGCCCACCCGCTCGGCCACCTCCAGGGCCTTCGCGTAGTGCTCGCGCGCCGCGTCGGGCTGCCCCAGCCGGATGGCCAGGTCGCCGAGCGTCAGCGCCACCGGCCACAACGCGACCACGCCGGTGCCCGCGCCCGCCACCCGGTCGGCGAACGGCTTGAGCTTGTCGTAGCAGTCGACCATCCGCTCCCGGTCGTCGAGCAGCATCCCGGCCAGCGCCCGCCAGGTCATCGCCAGCTCGTACAGGAAGTCGGGGCGCACCGGCGGCCGGGTCGCGGCCACGGCCTTGGCGTCGCTGAGGTGCCCGGCCGAGGCCAGCGCCAGCGCGTACGCGTCGAGGGTCCACTTGGCGCCGCGCAGATGCTTCTCGGCCAGCAGGTCCACCGTATCGGCCGCCCGGCCCGCCACCAGGTTCAGGCAGAACGTGGTGATCAGCGGCAGGTCCTGGCGGCCCTCCAGCATGCCCGCCCGCGCGGTCATCCTGGCCGCCTCCCGGTAGGCCCGCTCGGCGCCCTCGTAGTCGCCGGAGATCATCAGCCGCTGGCCGGAGTACCAGACGACGACCGCGGCGGGCGCCGACAGGTCGTACTGCTTGGCCAGGCGGTCGGCCGCCGCCGCGTGCTCGTCGGCCACGGCGAACTCGCCCCTGGCCGCCGCGCACTCCAGCAGCACCAGGTGGGCCAGCGCCTGCGTGGCCATCTGCCCGGAACGCTGGGCGACCTCCAGCAGCTCCCGGCCGATGCTCTCGCGCGAGTCGACCGCGGGGATGTCGTACGACTGCCGCAGCCGTCCGCTCAGCGCCGCCGCGATCAGGGTCGGATCGCCGCTCTGCCGGGCCAGCTCCAGCGCCTCCAGCGACGCCTGCCGCCCCCGCTCGGGCGAGGAGGAGCCCTCCAGCTCCAGCGCCAGCGTGGTCAGCAGGCTCGCCCGCAGCCGCTGCTCGCCCGCGGGCAACTCCATGAGCGCCTTCTCGGTGACGTCCACGATCTCCCACGCGGTGCGGGTGAAGTCGCGGGCGATGCCCTTGTGCGGCACGGCCAGCGACGCCGCCACCTTCGCGGTGATCTCCAGGTCGCCCAGCGGCAGCGCGGCGTCCATGGCCTGACGGCGCAGCACCCGCGCCGAGGTCATGTCGCCGCACAACGCCAGCGCCCTGATCTGGCGCAGCATGAGCCGCAGCCGCTCCTTGGCCCGCTCGGGCCGCTGCTCGCCGCTCTGCTCGTCGCCGCGCGACCGGTCGAACGCGGCGATGGCCTGCTCCCACAGCGTGGCCGCCTCGCGGTGCGCGAAGCGCCGCTCGGCCTGCTCGGCCGCCAGGCCCGCGTAGTGCACCGCCTTGCCGGCGGCGTCGGCCAGGAAGTAGTGGTGGGCCAGCGCCGACACCTCGGACGGCGTGCGCTGCTCGATGACCGCCGCCACGCTCGCGTGCAGCCGGGTGCGGCGCAGCCTGGAGGCGTCGGAGTAGATCGTGTCGCGCACCAGGTCGTGATCGAAGCGCAGCATCCCGGGGCCCGGCTCGGTCACCAGCCCCGCCAGCAGCGCCGCCTCGACGGCCTCGATCACCGCCTCGGCGTCGACCGCCACCGCGATCAGCACGTCCAGATCGACGTCGCGGCCGATCACCGCGGCCTGGAGCAGGATCTGCTGCGCCCCTGCGGGCAGCCGGGAGATGCGCCGCCGCAGCACGTCACGCACCCCGGACGGCACCCGCGAGAGCACCTCGGTGGCGCTGGCCCGGTCGGCCGCGCCCTCGGCGTCGAGCAGGCGCACGGTCTCGCGGACGAAGAACGGGTTGCCGCCCGTGCGCTCGACGATCGACTCGACCGCGTCCTCGTCGATATCGCGTACGCAGGTCGCCTTGACCAGCTCGGCCACGGCCTTCGGGTCGAGCCCCGACAGCCCGACCCGCACCGGGCTGAGCCGGGCCAGGGCGGCCAGCACGTCGGACTGGCGGTCGTCGAGCTCGCTCTCCCTGCACGTCACCACGAGCAGCACCCGGCTGGTCGCCAGCAGGCTCGGCAGCGCGCGCAGCAGGGCGAGCGTCTGGTCGTCGGCCCAGTGCAGGTCTTCGAGCGTCAGCAGGACGGGCCCGCGCCGCGCCACGCCCGCCAGGTAACCGCCGACCGCGCGGTGCAGCCGGAACCCGCCGGACGCCTCGTCCTCGTCGGGGTCGGGGGCGGTGTCGTCGAGCAGCGGCGCGAGGAGCTGGGCGTACTCGCCCGCGCCGGTCATCGCGGTGAGCGCGCGCAGGATCTCCACCCAGGCCCAGCCGGGCGGGGTGGCGCTGGAGTCGGGGCAGGCGCCGGAGGCGGTGATCCAGCCGTCGGCGGCCAGCCTGCCCTCGAGCTGGCGCAGCAGCGTGGTCTTGCCCGCGCCGGCGACCCCGGTCAGGATCGCGACCTGGAAGCGGCCGGTCCGCGAGGCGGCCGTGGTGAGCCTGGACAGCTCGGCGTCGCGGCCGACGAACGGCTCGGGCTCCAGCGGCGGCGGCTCGACGTGGGTGGCGGGGCGCGGCGGCCAGGTGTCGCCGACCGGCGTGGCGGGCCGCTGCGCCCGCGCGGCCGCGGGCGCCAGCTCCAGCTCGGGGGCCTGGGCCAGGATGTCGGATTCGAGCTTGCGCAGCGCGGGCCCCGGGTCGATGCCGAGCTCGTCGGCCAGGATGTTGCGCGCCCGGCGCAGCGCGGCCAGCGCGTCGCCCTGCCGGCCGCAGCGGTAGAGGCCGAGCGCCAGCAGCCGCCAGCCCTCCTCGCGCAGCGGATGCTCGGTGGTGAGCGCCTCGAGGTCGGGCACGGTCTCGGCGTGCAGGCCGAGCCGCAGCCCGGTGTCGGAGTGCCGCTCGCGGGACACCAGCCGCAGCTCCGTCAGCCGGTTGACCTCGGCCTCGGCCCACGTCTGGTCGGCGAAGTCGGAGTAGGGGGTGCCGCGCCACAGGCCCAGCGCCTTCTCCAGGCGGGTGCGGGCGGACTGCGGGTCGCCCTCTTCGAGGTGCTCGCCCGCGGCCCGGACGAGCTGCTCGAAGCGCAGCGCGTCGACCTGGTCGGGGGCCACCCGCAGGGCGTAGCCGGACGCGACCGTCACCAGCAGCCGGTTGGGACCCCCGCGCGGGCGGCCCGGTTCGAGCACCCGGCGCAGCCGCGAGATGTAGACCTGCAGCCCCGACTGCGCGCCCTTGGCCGCGTCGTCGTCCCACAGATCGTAAAGAAGGGTGTCAACAGGAACGACCTGACCTCTTGCCACGAGCAGCCGGGCGAGAACGGCCCGCTGCCGCAACCCGCCGAGGTCGAGCTCGTCGTCGTGTTCGTACGCCTCGACTGGCCCCAGAACTCGGAACGCCACCATGTCAGCCGCCACGCTATGCGGGCCTGCGAATCACGCACAAGGCCCGTGGTCGAATAGCGCGTGAAGGGTTTGGGATTGTCACTGAGTGGCCTTCGAGATCGCGGACGGGGGCTCCGCGCCGGCGTTCCGGCCGTTGCGCCTGCGCAGCAGTGCCCATGCGCCCAGTGCCAGGCCGCCGAACGGGATCTCGATAGTGTAAGTCCAGAAGCCGAAGAGCAGTGCGGTCGCGGTCGCCGGAGCGACCGGCACGCCGAAGGCCGAGGTGAGCAGCAGCACCACGCCGCCCTCCATGATCCCGGCCCCGCTGGGGGTGATCAGCGCGCTGGTCAGCACGCGCGACAGGGCGAAGACCGCGATCGACTGGGCCAGGCCAGGCCAGGCCCCGACGGCCTGCATGCAGACGGCCATGATCGCCCACTGGAAGCCGAGGAAGAACACCATGCCGAGCGACAGTCCGGGCCACCGCGTGCGTACGACACCGGCGGTGTCGGCGCGCAGCCGGTGGAACGCGTCGGAGGCGTGGAACTTCAGCCGCAGCACCCGCGTCACCGCGTCGAGGCCCTTGCCCAGCCAGGTGGCCGCGCGCTCCCAGTACAGCGCGACGGCCACGACCACGCACAGCACGAGGATGGAGATCGCGCCGGTCCAGCCCGCGTTGGCGACGGTCGGGTTGGGCGCCTGCCCCGCGGCGAGCAGCCCGATGATGCCGACGGCGGGCAGCACGAACCTGAACAGCGTGTTCCACACGCCGCTGACCAGCGTCATGACCACGAAGGCGCGGTTGGTGAAGCCCCAGCCCTTGGTCATCGCCCACGACACCGCCACACCGACGGCCCCGCCGAACGGCAGCAGGTTGCTCACCGCGCTGCCCGCCGCGTTGAGCGTCAGGGCCTGGAGGTTGTTCAGGCCGGGCAGGGAGTTGGTCAGCACGAACGTGTAGGCGAGCAGGCTGAGCAGCCACAACGCGGTCATCAGCGCGACCTCGCCCGCGTCGAGCGAGCCGAACACCCTGCCGATCTCGGCCCAGGAGACCGGTTTGCCGGTCAACGCCTGCACGATCTGGGGGAGGTAGACCACGAGCAGCACTGCCAGCCCGAGCGACAGCGCGGACAAGGTGATCTGTAGCCACTTGTTCTTCATCGGGGTCCAGTCTGCCGGGTGGCGGCCGGCGGCCTCGTCGTTCTGCGGGACTAGGCGGGCCACCGGTCGAAGGGATGACTGAGGCGGGCGCCGGGGGGCAGGTCGCGGCGGACGTACCACTCGGTGCCGAAGACGTAGCGGTAGAAGGGCCGGGGGACCTTCAGCATGACGGCGAGCGTGCGGTCGCTGTCGCCGCCGCTGGCCTGGGAGGCGTGCGCGGCCATGGAGGCGCGCTTCTGTTTGGCGTACTTCCTGACGTTGACCCGGTGGGTGATCGCCTCGCCCGGCGAGTACGCGCTCTCGAACGTGCGCACGTCGAACTCCGGCGGGAACTTGTAGAACCGGCCCGCCACCCGCAGCAGCCACAGCAGCGGATCGCGGTTGACCGTCGCCTCCAGGACGATCTCCGTGCCCGCGATCTTGGCCGCCCGCTTGCCCACGCGGTGCACCTGCACGTGGTCGGGGTGCCCGTAGCCGCCCGCCGGGTCGTAGATCGCCAGCAGGTCGGCCTTCTCCTCCTGGAGGATCGCGGCCAGCGCCTTGGCGGCCTCCTCGGTGTCGGCGTCGATGAAGGCGTTGTCGGGGCGTTCCTCGGCGCTGCCGCCCTTGGGGCTCAGCCCGGAGTCGCCGTAGCCGAGGCACTCGACGCGGGCGCAGCCGAGTTGCGCGGCCGACTGGTACAGCTCCCTGATCCGGGTCTCGCCCAGCGCGTCGCCGGGCTCCATCTCGGCCAGGCCGCGCTCGCCGGCGGTGGCCACCACGAGCACCACGCGGTGTCCTTCGGCCGCGAGCATCGCCATGGTGCCCGCCGTCAGCAGGGCCTCGTCGTCGGGATGGGCGTGGAAGAACACAGCGGTACGTGGAGGCACAAGCCCAGATTAGTGTGGGAGGGGTGCGGATCTTTCACGTGAGTGACTGTTACCTGCCGCGACTCGGGGGGATCGAGGTCCAGGTCGCCGATCTCGTGCGCATGCAGCGGGAGGCGGGCCACGAGGTTTCGGTGGCCACGGCGACCCGGGGGGAGCCGCTGCCCGGGGTGCGCAGGATCGTCGCGAGGATGCCCTTCGACCTGCCGGTGCACCCGTTCGGAGTGGGCCATCTCACCCGCCTGATCGTGGCGGCGCGTCCCGACGTGGTCCATGTGCACATGGGGGCGGTCTCGCCGTTCGCGTGGATGGGCGTGCGGGCGGCCTTCCGCGCGGGCACGCCGTGCGTGGTGACCGTGCACAGCATGTGGGACCCGGTCACGCGGGCGCTCTACCGGCTGCTGCGGCTGGCCTACGGCTGGCAGCGCTGGCGGCTGGTGGCGACCACGGTCAGCAACGCGGCGGCGGCGCCGATCCGTGCCGTGGCCGGTCCCGGCGTGCCGGTGCGGGTGGTCTCCAACGGCCTCGACCTGTCGGGCTGGGCGCCGCAGCCGGGCGCGGCCGGGCCCGGCGCGCGGGCGGAGGTGCACGTCGTGGCGGTGGGCCGGCTGGCGCCGCGCAAGCAACCCGTTCGCCTGCTGAAGCTGCTCCGGGCGGCCAGGGCCCGGGTGCCGGGCCGGATCCCCATGCGGGCCACGATCGTCGGCGACGGGCCGGCCCGCGGGCAGATGCAGCGCTTCCTGGCCAGGCACGGCATGGCGGGCTGGGTGTCGCTGCCGGGCCGCTACACCCGCGAGCAGATCGCGAAGGTGCTCGACTCCGCCGACATGTTCGTGGCGCCCGCGCCGCGGGAGTCGTTCGGCATCGCGGCGCTGGAGGCGCGCGCCGCCGGGCTGCCGGTGGTGGCCAGGGCGCAGAGCGGGGTCGCCGACTTCGTCAGGGACGGTTCCGAGGGGCTGCTCGGCCGTACGCTCGGCGACCTGGCCAGGGCGGTGGCGCGGCTGTGCGCCGACCCGGAGCTGCGTGGGTCGATCGCCGCGCACAACCGGGCCGTGCCGCCCGTCGCCGGGTCGTGGCCCACGGTGCTGGCGGGCTTCGACGGGGCCTACGAGCTGGCGCTCGATCAGTCGCGGCGCAGCACCAGGTAGCCGTCGCGCTCGAAGACCCGCGTGTAGCCGGCGGACAGCAGTTCGCTCACCGCGACGACCTGGTCGTCCAGCGAGCCGAACGGGTACTCCCAGCGGCCGAGGTCGGCCACCACCCAGGGCGCGCCGTGCGGCTCGCGCCGCCACAGCAGGACGGTGGCCCTGGAGGTCAGGGCCGGGCCGAGCGAGTTGGCGGCCTCGACGGTGCTCCCCTCGGGCACCTGGCGCACGGCCTCGGCCGCGGCGGCGGCGGCGGCCCTGGGCTCGCGGTACAGGTCGGCGTGGTAGAGGCGGTCGAGGCCGTATCCCGGCACCAGCGTGATCGCGACCGCGCAGACCGCCGCCGCCCAGGCGAGCTTGAGCGCGGCGTCGTCGGCGCGGCGCACCCGGCGCAGCAGCCTGGCCAGCCCGTCGGCCCCCGCGCAGAAGAGCACGATCACGGTGAACGCGCTGTAGTGGTAGTCGGCCTGCCACCACTGCTCGCGGTCGGACAGCAGGCGTTCGAGCACGTGCGGCAGCGCCGCCAGCGACAGGGGCGAGAGCAGGCAGCACAGCAGCGTCGGCCAGGCGAGCAGGAAGAGCGTGTCGACCTTGGCCTCGGCGCTGAACGGCAGCGTCAGCGCGGCGACGGGGTCGCTCACGAGGGTCAGCAGCGCGGCGGGCGCGTCGGGGCCGAGATGCCGATAGGCCCAGAAATCCGTCGCCTCGCCGCCGAAGGCGGTGATGAGCAGGCCGCGGACGAGCAGCACGGCCCCCAGCCCGGACGCGGCGGCCAGCACGCCGCGCCACCGGTCGCCGATCGCGAACAGGTAGAGGCCCGCCCCGATCACCATCAGCCCCATGTCCTCCTTGACCAGCAGGAGGCCGAACAGGGCCAGGGCGGCGGGCAGGACGCGCCCCGCGTGGTAGCGCTCGATCGCGATCGCGGTGAGCAGCGGGACGAACATCACCTCGTGCACGTCGAAGGCCGCGGCCTGCGCGATGGGCCACGACAGCGCGTACGCGACGGAGACGAGGTAGGCGGGCGCGGCGCCCAGCACGCGCCTGGTGTGCCGCCACAGGAACGGGATCGCGGCGGCGAACAGCGCCGCCTGCGCGACGATCAGCGTGGCGGGCCCGTCGTGGATCCAGTAGAGCGGCGCGAGCAGCGCGTAGACGGGGGAGAAGTGGTCGGCGAGCTGGAGGTAGTCGAGGCCCCGCCCGTGGAAGGTGCCCAGCACGGGGACGTAGGGCGGGCGCAGCCCGGCGTAGTTGCGTACGGCCTGGTCGACGATCACCAGGTCGAACGTGGTGGCCTGGTACGTGGCCAGCTTGGCCAGGCCCAGAACGGCGTAGGCCACCGCGGCGAGGAGCGTGATGACGCCCACCCGCGCACGGTGGCCCGTGAGTCTCCGCCGGACGAGGTCGCCTGCGCTGCCCCCTGGTCGCGCGACAACCGTCTCACCCGTCACGGAGATCAAGACTAGAGCGAGTTCTCACCCGGTGTGCCGCGGTCGCCGTCCGTCCTGTCCCCCACAGGTGGAGCGGCGACCGCGGTCCGGGATCAGCTACAAGCGGCTGTGATCTTGCTGGTGAAGCCGTTGACCTTGCTGCTGAAGCTGGTGAGGCTGGCGACGTCACCCGGCTTGATGGACTCGTACGCGGCGGCCAGATCGTTCAGCGCCGAGGCGACTTCGCCGTCGTACTTGCCCGCGAGCTCCTTGGTCTTGTCGGCCGCGGTCTGCGCCGCGGTCTCCATGGCGCCGGCGTCGGCCGTCATCGACGAGCTGAAGTCCGTGGCGATCTTGGTCGCGTCGGCCGCGGCGGTGTTGCAGTCGACGGCCTGGCCGATCGCACCACAAGCGGTGGTGAGAGCGGCAAGAGTCAGCGTCGCGGCCGCGACGGCGAGGCGACGAGGGGGAGTCATTTTCCGTGCCCTTCGTAGGTTTGACGAACGAAGGGAACATTATGCCGTCTGACTTGATCGTCACTTGCACCCCACTAACACCACCCGTATCAAGCGGGCGTAAAGCCGTGCAGCAGGACCTGCACGATCTCCTCCGCGACGGGCAGCGGAAGATCCAGGAGCCCCCGGTAGGCGACGAACCCGGCGAACATGTCGGTGAGCATCCATAGGTCGGCATCGGCCGGCAATTCGCCGCGTTCGATCGCGCGCTCGTACACGGCCCACGACCGTTCCATCCGGGAGCGCATCGAGGTGCGGATGAGCTCGGCCACCGCCGGATCGCGGCCCGCCTCGCCGTACACCTGCCTGGCCATGCGGGCGACGCCCGGCTGCTGCCAGAGGGCGAGCGTGTCGGCGACGACCACGCGCAGGTCGCCCGCCAGGCTGCCGGTGTCGGGGATGGCGACGTACGTGTTCATCAGGCCGGTCAGGGTCTCGAGGAGCATGTCGCGTTTGGAGGCGTACCGGCGGAACACGCTCGCCCGGCCCACGCCCGCCGCCGTGGCGACGTCGTCCATGGTGAAGTCGAGGCCGTGGGTGAGCACCAGCCCGGCCGCGGCCTGCCTGATGCGGTGGTCCACCGTGGGGTCGGGCTTGCGGCCGCGCGCAGACATTGTGATACTCCTCGTATCTGATATCCGGAGTCTCATTATGGGGAGACCTCATGAGGGTAATCGTGATCGGGGCGGGCGTCGCGGGGCTCGCCCTGGCGCGCGGCCTGCTCGCCGCCGGGCACGCCGTCGAGGTGTACGAGGAGGCCCCGGAACCGCGTACGGCCGGAGGCTCCGTCACCCTGTGGCCCGGCAGCACGGCGATCCTGAGGGAACTGGGGGCCGACTGCACCGGCGTCGGGCGGCGGCTGGAGACCCTGGAGTCCTGGGCCGCCGACGGGCGGCGGCTGCTCACCGTCGATCTCACCGACGCCGAACGCCGCTACGGCCACCCGAACGTGCACGTCGCCCGCAGGGAACTGGTCGAACTGCTCGCCGACGGCGTGCCCGTGACCTACGGCGCGCGCGCCGAGCACGTGCAGCCGGACCGCGCCGAGGTACGGCTCGCGGACGGCCGGACGGTCCGCGGCGACGTGCTGGTGGGCGCCGACGGCCGGCGTTCGGCGGTGCGCGCGGCGCTGCTGGGCGACGACCGCGCGAAACTGAGCGGCTGGGTCACCTGGCAGGGTTTCACCACCATGCCCACCGCGCTGACGGACGCCCGGCGAGCGGTCATGATCGCCGGCGGGCAGGGGGTGTGCGGGCTGATCCCGGCGGGCGAGGGCCGGCTGCTGTGGTGGTTCGACGTCAGGTCGGCCCCCGGCCGGCCTTTCTGGGCCGACGACCCCCACGTGGCCGGGCGGTTGCGCGAGCGGTTCGGCGGCTGGGCGGACCCGGTGCCCGGCATCCTCGGCACGATGGCCGAACCCGACTTCTTCCCGCACCACAAGCAGCCGATCCCCGGCGTCTGGGGCAGGGGCCCGACCACGCTGGCCGGCGACTCCGCGCACACCATGCCGCCCACCATGGCCCAGGGCGCCAACCAGGCGCTGGAGGACGCCTGGCTGCTGACCCGGTCGATCGGGGACCTGCGCGGCTACGAGCGGGCCCGGTCGAGGGTGGTGCGCAAGCCCGCCAGGATGGCCGGGGCCAACCTCACCGACAGGCAGGGGCCGATCGTCCGGCTCATCCCCGACGGCCTGGCGACCCGGGTCTACACCTCGATGCTGCGCGGCTACAGCAACTACCTCTTGACAGCCTCCTGAGGCCGTCTGACGATGACGCAGATAGAGCAACTCGGTGCGTAATACGCAACAAGGGGTGCCGGTTGACCACCACGTCGAGCTTGATCTCCACCCTTCCAGGCCGCTCGTACACCGACCCCGAGATCTTCGCCGAAGAGCAGGCCAAGATCTTCGAGAACCTCTGGTTCTGCGCCGTCAGAGCCGGTGACCTGGCCGGATCGGGGGCGTTCAGGACCGTGCGGGTCGGCCGCGAGAGCGTCATCGTGGTCCGCGGGCGCGACGGGCTGCTCCGCGCCTTCCTCAACGTCTGCCGCCACCGCGGCGCCCGGCTGTGCCTGGAGGAGGCGGGCGAGGTCAGGCGCACGATCAGGTGCGCGTACCACGCGTGGTCCTACGAGCTCGACGGCCGCCTGGCCGCCGCGCCGAACCTGGCCAAGATGCCCGACATCGACCGCGTGGAGTACGGCCTGGTGCCCGTGCACCTGCGCGAGTGGCTCGGCTACGCCTGGGTGTGCCTGGCCGCCGAGCCGCCCTCGTTCGAGGACGGCGTGACGTCCGCGGCCACCGAGCGCCTCGGCGACCCCGCCGCCATCGAGCACTACCAGGTGGACCGGCTCGCGCTCGGCCGCCGCATCGTCTACGACGTCAAGGCCAACTGGAAGCTCCTGGTCGAGAACTTCATGGAGTGCTACCACTGCGCCACCATCCACCCGGAGCTGACCGCCGTGCTGCCCGAGTTCGCCGGCGGCTACGCGGCGCAGTACTACGTGGGCCACGGCGCCGCGTTCGCCGAGCGGGCCGAGGGGTTCACCGTGGACGGCAGCCCCGGGTTCGACCGGCTGCCCGAGGTGGTGGACGAGCAGGACCGCCGCTACTACGCGATCACCGTCAAGCCGCAGGTGTTCGTCAACCTGGTGCCCGACCACGTGATCCTGCACCGGATGTTCCCCATGGCGGCGGACCGGACCGTGGTGGAGTGCGACTGGCTCTACCACCCCGACGTCGTCGCCTCGGGGGCCGACCTGACGCGCTCGGTCGAGCTGTTCCACCGGGTCAACGAGCAGGATTTCGACGCCTGCGAGCGGACCCAGCCGGGCATGTCGTCACGGGCGTACCGGGAGGGCGGGGTGCTCGTGCCGAGCGAGCACCACATCGCCCTGTTCCATCAGTGGGTGAACCAGCGCTTGCGCGGGTAGCGCACGGTCAGGCCGCCGAACTTGGCCCGGCCGACGACCATCACGCAGAGCACGCCGGGGCGGGGCCGGCTCGGCACGTTCGTCGTGGACGGATGCCCCCAGTCGCTCTGGAAGCCGTCCACGTTCGCCACCGCCCCCTCGGGCAGGATGATCTTGGCGGAGCCGTAGGTGAGGTCCAGCTCGACCTCGACCACCGGATGGGGGATCACGGCCTGGGTGAAGTCGAGCTCGACGCTGCCGTACTTGGAGGTCACGCGGAGCCGGCGCGGGACGTTCCAGTCGCCGGAGCGCTTGACGTTCGCGTTCTTGGAGCCCAGCTCGACCACGTCACTGTCCTGCGGCCGGTCGGCCGGCAGGTCGGTGATCAGGTCGAGCAGGTCGCCGTAGGTCCTGGCGGTGAGCGCCGCCTCCAGCCGCTCCTCGAGCTCCGCCTGGGTGAGGCGGCCCTCGGCGAAGGCCTGCTGAAGCTGTTGTGCGGTGCGCTCCCGGTCCTCGTCGGAGACCCGCATCTGCATTTCCGACATGTCCCGAGCATAGGGTCGCGTCGATCAGAACGGGAGACGTCGGCCGGACGGGGTGCGAAGGTCGAGAGGCGGCGGGCGGTGTCCGGGGCGGGGGCGCTGGATGACCTGGACTCTTTTCACAATCCCATACGTACCCAACGGAATTGTCTTGAAGTCACCAACCTTGGGTAGCGTGGTGGGCGATGTGGGGGGAACCGTTCGTACATCCGGCGCTCTTCTACCGGGGCGACGGTGAGTACGCTGCCGCGACCGCGGCCTTCGTACGCGAGGGCCTGGCGGCGCGCGAGCCTGTCGCGGTGGCCGTGCCGCCCTGGAATCTCGCGCTCATCGAGGCGGCGCTCGGCCCGCAGGCCGGTGACGTGCTGCTGCTCGACATGACCCGGGAAGGGCGCAACCCGGGGCGGATCATCCCCGGCGTGCTGCGGGCCTTCGCCGATGAGCATCCCGGCCGCCGCGTGCGGATCATCGGCGAGCCGGTCTGGCCGGGGCGCAGCGCGACGGAGTACCCGGCCTGCGCCCAGCACGAGGCGCTGATCAACCGCTCGTTCCGCGGCCGGAGCGCGACGATCCTGTGCCCGTACGACCTGGCGGGGCTGAGCGACGAGATCGTCCGCGAGGCCGAGCGCACCCATCCCGTCCTGCGTGACGCGGCGGGGGAGCGGGCCAGCACCGGCTACGCGCCCGACCTGGTGGTGGACGGCCACAACCGGCCGCTCGACGAGCCGGGCAGGTACGCCTCGCTGCGCTTCGACCGCGCCAACCTGGCGGCGGCGCGGACGCTGGCCGCCGACGAGGCCGCCGCCATGGGGTTCGAGGGCGACCGGCTCGACGACATCCGGCTGGCGGTGGCCGAACTCGGGGCCAACAGCCTCGACCACGGCGGCGGCTCGGGCCTGCTGCGGGTGTGGTCCGCGGACGGCCGGCTGGTGTGCGAGGTCAGCGACACGGGGCACATCACCGACCCGCTGGTGGGCCGCAGCCCGGTCGATCCGCGCCAGGCGGGCTCGCGCGGCCTGCTCATCGTCAACCTGCTGAGCGACCTCGTACGCGTGCACACCCGCGTCGGCGCGACCGCGGTGCGCGTCTACTTCGACCTGCCCTAGTTCCTCAGCTCTCGATGCCGTGCATGCTCGGGTAGCGCTCGCCCCGCACGGCGTCCGCGGGCACGGCCGCGACCAGCGCGTCGAGCTGCTCGGGCGTGAGCCGCACGTCGGCGGCGGCGGCGTTCTCCTCCAGGTACGCCAGCCGCTTGGTGCCCGGGATCGGCACGACGTCCTCGCCCTGGGCGAGCAGCCAGGCCAGCGAGATCTGCGCGGTCGTCAGGCCGGCCGCGTCGGCGATCTTCTGCACCCCGGCCGCCAGGGCCCGGTTGTGCTCGGCGTTCCGGCCGGTGTTGCGTGGCATGTGCCGGCGGAAGTCGTCGTCGGCCAGCTCGCCGGCCTGGGGCATCGCGGACGTCAGCAGGCCCCGGCTGATCGGCGAGTACGCCACCAGCCCGACCCCGAGCTCCTGTGCCGTGGGCCGGATCTCCGCCTCCAGACCCCTCGTGAACAGGGAGTACTCGCTCTGCAGGGCCGCGATCGGGTGCGTGGCGTACGCCCGGCGCAGGGTGCCGGCGCTCACCTCCGACAGGCCGAGATGGCGCACCTTGCCCTGGCGTACCAGCTCGGCCATGGCCCCGACCGACTCCTCGACGGGGACGTCCGGGTTGCGGCGGTGCAGGTAGTACAGGTCGATGTGGTCGACGCCGAGGCGGCGGAGCGAGGCGTCGCAGGCCGTCCTGATGTACTCCGGGCTGTTCTCGATGCTGCGGGTGGCGCCGTCGCGCCTGACGCCGAACTTGGTGGCCAGCACCACCTCGTCGCGCCGGTCCCGGATGGCCCGGCCGACCAGCTCCTCGTTGGCCCCGTTGCCGTACATGTCTGCGGTGTCCAGAAAATTCATGCCAAGGTCGAGAGAGCGGTGAATGACGGCTATCGACGCCTTCTCGTCCGCCTGGCCGTAGAACTCGGACATGCCCATGCAACCGAGCCCGAGCGCCGAGACCTGGAGGCCCTGCCGGCCCAGGGTCCGCCTGTTCATGACTGCCGTCCCTCGCGATAATTGTCGATCTTGTAGTCGAGCACCTTCAGGTCCTGGGTGAGCTGGGCGATCCTGGAGCTGACGCGCTCACGGTGCGACTCCAGCAGTTCCCTGCGCTCGTCGGCGGTGTGCGGGCCCCGCCGCCGCAGCTCCGCGTACCGGCACATCTCGGCGATCGGCATGCCGGTCGTGCGCAGCCTGGTGAGGAACTCCAGCCACCGGAGGTCCTCCTCCGCGTAGTCGCGGTGGCCGCTGCTGTTGCGGCCCACCGAGTGGATGAGCCCGATGCGCTCGTAGTAGCGCAGCGTGTGAGCGCTCAGGCCGGACCGCCGCGCGGCCTCCTGGATCGTCATGCCTACAGGGTCACCCTTCGAGTGCGCTCCAAGTCAAATCCGGGGGTGGCCCGCCGCCCGCACCCTGAGGGGGCTGTCCCTACCCAGGGTCACGAAGGGGCAGGTCAACGGCCAAGGCCCAGGGTGCCCCCGACCAACGTCTTAAGGGATGTGTCAGGGCACGTTCGGGTTTTTCTCCGATGTTCGGAAAGTCGGCGTCCCGCCAGGTTAGAGGCATGAAGGGATTGCTTGTCAGTGGTTTCGCGGCCATCGCCGCCGGGAGCGGCGCGATGCTCACCCTGCACGCCGGATCCGCGCTCGACCCGTTGCACAGTGTGATCAGCGAGTACGTCTGGCAGCCGGCCGGCTGGCTGCTGCCCGCCTCGCTGACGTTGTTCGCCGCGGGCTCCGCGCTGATCGCCGAGGCGCTGCGGCGGGCCGGGGCGAGCCGCTGGGCCGTCGCGCTGCTGCTGGCCTGGGGGGCGAGCATGTTCCTCATCGGAGCCTTCCCGACCGACCGGCCGGGCGTGCCGCTGTCACTGTCGGGCGGCATCCACCGGTACGCCGCCTTCGTCGCCTTCCTGGTGATGCCGGTGGCCGGGATGTTGCTGGCCAGGGCCCAGATCCGCTACGCCAGGGCGCTGCGGCTGCTCAGCGGGCTGGCGCTGGGCGTGCTGGTGCTGGTCGTGATCCCGTACGTGGTGCGCATGCTCGGCATCCCGCTCAGCAACGACGACATCCCGGCGGGGCTCACCCAGCGGGCCGTGGTCGTCACCGAGCTGGGGGTGCTGGCGCTGGCGGGGCTGTCGATGCTGAATCCCGCCGTCCGGCGCCGCGTGTCGCCGATCATGGCCTGACGCTTGAATCGCACGGCCCGGGTAAGGGGTAAGGCCCCGAAACTAGTTCCTGGGAGTGACCGAGATGACGATTTTGATCGCGTACGACGGGTCCGACGACGCGAAGGCCGCCATCACCTTCGCGGGCGCGCTGTTCCCCGGGCAGCAGACGGTCGTGCTGACGGTGTGGGAGCGGCTGGCGATGACCTCGGCCAGGGCGTCGGCCGGGCTCATGGTGGCCTTCGACCAGTCCGGCGCGGAGGACGAGGCGATCAGGCAGGCGATGAGCGAGCTGGCCGAGCACGGCGCGGAACTGGCCAGGCAGGCGGGGCTGGACGCGACGCCGCGGTGCGACGCCGACTCCGTCGCCGTCTGGTCGACCATCGTGGACGTGGCCGACGAACTGGACGCCCAGCTCATCGTGACCGGCACCAGAGGGCTGGGCGGGGTGCGATCGCTGCTGCTGGGCAGCACGTCCGACCGGGTGCTGCACCACGCGCACCGTCCCGTGCTGGTGGTGCCGGGCCCCGACGGCAGGAGCGGCTGACCCGGGCCGCGACGGTGGTGCCGGGCTCCGACGGGGAGAGTGGTTGGCCCGGCCACGACGGTGGTGCCGGGTTCCGGCGGCAGGGCGCGTCCCTCTCGCCGCGAGCCCGCCGCCGGGCGTTCACGCCGGCGTCGGCGCGATACGGCAGAGTGGTGACCTCCTGGAGACGGCGAGAGGGGCGGGCGTTGCCCGGCGAGCTGGCACGGCGGCTCGGCACCACCGACGCGGTGGTCGTCGGCCTGAGCGCGATGATCGGCGCGGGCGTGTTCTCCGCCTTCGCGCCCGCCGCCGCCTCCGCCGGCCCCTGGTTGCCGGCCTCGCTCGCGCTGGCCGCCGTCGTGGCCTACTGCAACGCCACCTCCTCGGCCCGCCTGGCCGCCCGCCACCCCGAGTCCGGCGGCACCTACGTCTACGGCCGGCGTCGCCTCGGCCCGCTGTGGGGCTACCTGGCGGGCTGGGGGTTCACGGTCGGCAAGACCGCCTCCTGCGCGGCCATGGCGCTCACGTTCGGCTCGTACGTCCTGCCCGGCCTCGAAAGGCCGCTGGCGATCGTCGCGGTGGCCGTGCTGACCCTGCTCAACCTGTACGGCGTGCGCCGCTCGGCGGGCGTGGCGCGCGTCATCGTGGCGTTCGTGCTGGCCGTGCTGGCCCTGGTGATCGTGGCCGGGCTGGCGGGCGGCGGCCCGGTCGCCCCCGCGCCGGCGTCCGCGCACGTCGCGGCCGACGGGTGGGGCGTGCTGCAGGGGGCCGGGCTGCTGTTCTTCGCGTTCGCCGGGTACGCCAGGATCGCCACCCTCGGCGAGGAGGTGCGCGACCCCGCCCGCACCATCCCCCGGGCCGTCGGCATCGCGCTGGGCGTCACACTCGCCGTGTACGCGCTGGTCACCCTGGCCGCGCTGCGCACGCTGCCGGCCGAGTCGCTGGCCGCGTCCAGGGCGCCGCTCGCCGACCTGGTCGTGGCGGCGGGCTTCGGCGGGCTGGCCCCGGTGGTGCGGGCCGGGGCGGCGGTGGCGGCCCTGGGCGCGCTGCTGGCGCTGCTGCTGGGCGTCTCGCGCACGGTGCTGGCCATGGCGCGCGAGCGCGACCTGCCGGCCGCGCTGTCCGCTGTGGACCCGGTACGGCAGACGCCGAGGCGGGCCGAGCTGGCCGTCGGCGGCGCGGTGATCGTGCTGCTGCTCGTGGCCGACCTGCGGGAGGCGATCGGGTTCTCCTCGTTCGGCGTGCTGGTCTACTACGCAGTCGCCAACGCGTGCGCGCTCACGCTGCGCCGCGACGAGGGCGCCCCGCCCCGCGCCGTGCCCGTGCTGGGGCTGGCGTTGTGCGTGCTCCTGGCGGCCACGCTGCCGGCCGCCTCGGTGCTGTCAGGGCTGGCGGTCTTCGCGGCCGGCCTGGCGATCTACGCGGTACGCCACCGGCGGGTCTGTTGACGGGGGTCTGAGGAGAGCCTAGTTTGGCGCCACACCGACCAGCCGGTATGGAGGCGCGATGCCCACCGTCGAAACCCTGCGCGGCCCCGTGGACGTCGGCGACCTCGGGCAGACCCTGATGCACGAGCACGTCTTCGTGGTGGCCACCGAGCACCTCGACAACTACGGCAGGGGCGCCTGGTGGGACGAGGAGTTCCGGGTGGCGGACGCCGTCACCAAGCTCAACGCGGTCGCCGCCAAGGGCGTGCGCACGATCGTGGACCCGACCGTGTGGGGGCTGGGCCGTTACGTCCCGCGCGTCCAGCGGATCGCCGAGCAGGTGCCCGGGTTGCGGATCATCGTGGCCACCGGCATCTACGCCTTCGAGGAACTGCCCCACCAGTACGAGCACCGCGGCCCCGGCCTGTTCATCGACTGCCCCGACCCGATGATCGACGACTTCGTCCGCGACCTGACCGTGGGCATCGCCGACACGGGGGTGAAGGCGGCCTTCCTCAAGTGCGTGGTCGAGGCCAAGGGGCTCACGCCGGGCGTCGAGCGCATCTGCCGGGCGGTCGCGCGGGCCCACGTGCTCACCGGAGCGCCGATCACCGTGCACACGAACGCGTTCACGCAGAGCGGACTGATCGCGCTCGACCTGTCCGCCAAGGAGGGCGTGAACCTGGAGAAGGTCGTCGTGGGGCACGCGGGCGACAGCAACGACCTCGACTACCTCATGCGGCTGGCCGACACCGGAGCGATCCTGGGCATGGACCGCTTCGGCTTGGACGTCTACAACCCGACGCCGCAGCGCGTGGCCACGATCGCGGCCCTCTGCCAGCGGGGATACGCCGATCGCATGGTCCTCAGCCACGACGCGGCCTGCTTCATGGACTACTTCGGCGACGCCTGGGACGAGGCCCGCCGTACGCTGGCGCCGAACTGGCGCTACGATCACATACACGACGACGTCTTGGCCGCACTGCTTGGCTCGGGTGTGACCGATGACCAGATTGAGCAGATGCTGGTGTTCAACCCGAAGCGCTACTTCTCGTAAAGTGGGGTGGATCGGGAGAGCGACGCGGGTAGGTGGAGCTGGGTGACTTCGGAGCAGGCCTTGTCGATAAGCCTCGGACTCCAAGGCCCCTGCGTCATCGCGCGGCTGACGGGTGATTTCGACTTCGGGTCCGCGGCCGAGGTGCGCGACCGCGTCACCAAGGCCCTCGATCTCACGCAACCCCCGTTGCTCGTCATCGACATGCAGGCGGTCAGCGTCTGCGACTCCTCGGGCCTTTCGGTGCTGGTCTACCTGCACAAGGCGGTCACGGCCTCGGGCGGCCGGCTGCTGCTGTCGGGGCTCAACGGCAGGTGCAAGCACCTGTTCGCGATCACCGCCCTGGACAAGTTCTTCGACATCCGCAGCACGGCGGAGCTCGCCATCGCGGAGCTCAACGAGGAGGGCGGTGCACCGCCGTTCACCGGGTAGTGCCGGGTGCGGGGGCGCTCTCCGGCCACCGGAGTGGACGTCGTGATCAGGGTTGTGGCGTGGGCGGATAAGTCCGAAATAAAGGGATAACCGTTTAATATCGGATCATCGACGCCGAACCCGAGCGAGTGTGCTGCCTGGTAGTAGTCGGACACGTACGTGTCGCTGCCGACAGGGGGGAGCGACAGTCTCGACTTGGGGGCGAAATGTTGAAAAGCCTTGCCGCCGTGGCCTTAGTGGCCGCCACCGCGACCTCGCTCATGGCCACGCCCGCGCAGGCCGCCGCGAGCACGAGTGCGAAGCTCATCCGCACCAAGATCTACTCCGGTCACTGCGAGGACACCTGCCGCATCCGCGTCAAGATCACGAACATCTCTCGCAAGAACCTCTACTACGTCAAGCTCAACGCGCGGCTGAAGGTGAACGGCCGCAAGGTCGGCTCCTGCTACGACAGCGTCGGCAGCATCAGGGCGCGCAAGGTCAAGTGGGCCTCCTGCACCGTCCGCACCGAGCGGCTGTCGGACATGTGGAACGCCTACCTCGACGGACGCACCTCGTTCCGGCCGTACGCCAACACCTACGTGTCGTACAAGTACTACCGCTGAGGACGAGCGGCAGGGGCCGGGCCGGGCGGCGCGGCCCCTGAGGGCTCACGCGGTGACGAGGAGCGCGACTCCGATCAGCACCACGACCGGGACGACCCACATCACGGCCTCGACCGCGAACTCCTTGTACATCGCGTAAGTCTCCTTGCGTCAGGGGGCGGGGATTGCGTCAATGCGCAGCATAGCCGTCCCCGCCCGCTGCTCGGTCCGCGGCCTCAGGCCGTGACGGCGCCGTCGGAGGCGGAGCCGACCGTGGCCACGTACTTGGTCAGCACGCCCCGTTCGACCGCCCGCTCCGGCCGCGTCCACGAGGCCCGCCGCGCGGCCAGCTCGCTCTCGGGCACCAGCAGGTCGAGGGTGCCGGCGGCGCTGTCGATCAGCACCGTGTCGCCGTCGCGCACCAGCGCGATCGGCCCGCCGTGGTACGCCTCCGGCGCCACGTGCCCGATCACCAGCCCGTGCGAGACGCCGCTGAAGCGGCCGTCGGTGACCAGCGCCACCGACGTGCCGAGCCCCCGGCCGACCAGGGGACCGGTGATCGAGAGCATCTCGCGCATGCCGGGACCGCCCGCCGGGCCCTCGTAACGGACCACGATGACGTCCCCGGCCACGATGCGGCCCTCCTGGATGGCGGCGTAGCAGTCGTTCTCCGAGTCGAACACCTTCGCCGGGCCCTCGTGGCGGAAGTCGTCCTTGCCACCCAGTTTGAGCACGCACCCGTCGGGCGCCAGCGAGCCGCGCAGGACGGCCAGCGCGCCGCGCCGCTTGAACGGCTTGGCCGCGCTCGCCACCACCTCCTGGCCCGGCCGCTCCTCGGCCTGGCCGGCCACGTCGGCGAGCGTGCGGCCGTCCACCAGCGTGACGCTCTCGCGCAGCAGCCCCGCCTCCAGCAGGCGGCGCACCACCAGCGAGGTGCCGCCGGCCCGCCACAGGTCGAGCGCCGTGGCGTCGCCGCCGCTCGGCTTGAGCCCGGTGATGATCGGGACCTGGCGGCACACCTCGCCGATCCGGTCGATCTCCAGCGGCAGCCCGGCCTCGCGGGCGATGGCCAGCAGGTGCAGGACCGCGTTCGTCGAGCCGCCCATGGCCGCCACCGACACGATCGCGTTGTGCAGGGCGTCCTCGGTGAGCACCCGCGAGGGGCGGGCGTCGCGGGCTAGCGCGTCCATCGCGATCTCCCCGGCCCGGCGGGCCGCGCCGGCCTTCTCTCCGGCCACCGCCGGGATGTCGCCGATGCCGAACGGCGCCAGGCCGAGGAACTCGGCGACCGTGCCCATGGTGTTGGCGGTGTACTGGGCGGCGCAGGTGCCCGCTCCCGGGCAGGCGTGCCTGGCCAGGTCGTCGAGGTCGGCCTGGTCCATCCGGCCGACCTCGCGCTCGCCGAGCGCCTCCCACATGTCCTGGATGGTGACGTCGCGCCCGCGCCAGCGGCCCGGCATCATGCTGCCGCTGTAGAGCACCACCGACGGCACGTCCAGCCGGGCCAGCGCCATGATCGCGGCCGGCACGGTCTTGTCGCAGCCCACGATGGCCACCAGCGCGTCGAACTCGTGCGCCCGGCCCATCAGCTCGATCGAGTCGGCGATGACCTCCCGGCTGATCAGCGAGGTGCGCATGCCGGGCGTGTGCATGGTGAGGTTGTCGGAGACCGCGATGGTGTTGAACTCCATCGGCAGCCCGCCCGCCGCGCGCACCCCCTCGGCCACCTCGGCGGCCAGCTCACGGTGGGTGAGGTTGCACGGCATGGTGCCGGTCCAGGTGGAGGCGATGCCGACCACGGGGCGGCGCATCTCCTCCTCCGACAGTCCCATGGCGTACAGGTGGGAGCGGGCGGGTGCGCGGTCCGGGTCGTCGGCGATGCTCAAGGGAATCCTCCGATGTACGGGTTGAAGCACCTCAATGATCCAATGTCCGGATCTGCCGGCGGCCCCCGGCCCCCTCACTGCTCGCGCATGCCCCACGGCGAGTCGTACTCGACGAGCAGATCGAGGAACGGGCGCGGCTCGAACGCCTCCGGGCCCAGCACGCCCGTGCCCTGCCACACCCCGCCGGCCAGCAGCTCCAGGGCGATGACCGGGTTGACCGCGGTCTGCCAGACGACGGCCTGCGAGCCGTACTCGCGCATCGACCACTGGTTGTCCACCACGTGGTAGAGGTACACCTCGCGGGGCCGGCCGTCCTTGACGCCCTTGACCCAGGTGCCGGCGCAGGTCTTGCCGCGCATGCGGGCGCCCAGCCCGGCCGGGTCGGGCAGCACGGCGGCGACCACGTCACGCGGGGACACGCGGGCGGTGCCCCGGTCGGTCCGGACGGCGACCGGCTCGGTGCGGTCCACGCCGAGCGCGTGCAGGGTCTTGAGCGTGCCGATGAACTCCTCGCCCAGGCCGTACTTGAACGTCACCCGCTGCGCCGGGATCCACCTCGGGACCAGCACCACCTCCTCGTGCTCGACGTTCACGCACTCCACGGGGCCGATCCCGGCGGGGAAGTCGAAGATCTCGGGCTCGCTGAACGGCTCCGTGGTGTACCAGCCGCGCTCCTTCTCATAGATGAGCGGGGGGTTGAGGCACTCCTCGATCGTGGTCCAGATGGAGAAGGAGGGGGCGAAGTCGTAGCCGTCCACGGTCAGGTTCGCGCCGTCCCTGATGCCGATCTCCTCGATCTCGTCGAACAGTTCGTCGGCGGCGTAGCGGGCGAAGACGTCGGCCAGGCCGGGCTCGACGCCCATGCCGACCAGGGCCAGCCCGCCCTTCTCGGCCCACTCGGGCGCGCGGGCGAACTGCTCGTCGCCCAGTTTGACCCCGACCTCCTCGTACGGGCGGTCGGGGTGCGGCGTGGACATCGACATGGCCATGTCGAGGTAGTCCGCCCCGGCGGCGAGGGCGGCGTCGAAGAGCGGCAGCACGTAACGCGGGTCGGTGGCGTTGAGCAGGACGTCGCACCGGTGCTCCGCCAGCAGCGCGGTGACGGCCGCGGCGTCGGCGGCGTCGATCCGGGCCGGGGTGAACCTGGCGGCCCGCTCGCCGAGGGCGGCGACGGCGGCCTCGGCGCGGGGGAGGTCGTAGTCGGCGACCACCATGTGGTCGAAGAACGGGCGGCGTGCGGCTATCCGGGTGATGGCGGTTCCCACGCCGCCGGCTCCCACAAGAAGGATACGCATGTCGATAAATCCCCTTTTATGGCGTTTTCGGGGTGTGTGTCGTACATCAAACGCTTGTAGGGTTGTCAACGTCAATGGTGTTGGCATAAGGAGTCCCTGATGGCCAAGCGGGTGGTGCCGGAGGCGGCGCGCCGGCGGCGGCGTCCCACCAAGCAGGGGCAGGTGCTCACGCACGCGCTCATCGTCAGGACCGCGCTGCGCATGCTGCGCGAGCACGGGGCCGCCGGGCTCACCGTACGCCGCCTGGGCCTGGCCCTCGGCGCCGACGCCAGCACCGTCTACCGGTACTTCCGCGGCATGGACGACCTGGTCCTCGCGATCGCCGACGAACTCTTCGGCCACGCCATCGCCTCCTTCACGCCCACCGGCGACTGGCGGGCCGACCTGCGCGAACTGGGATCGCGCATCCACCACGCCTACCTGGCGCATCCGCAGGCCGCCGTGCTCACCGCCAGCCGCGTCACCGGCCGGCCGAACGAGGTCGCCGGCGACGAGGCCATCCTCGGGATCCTGCGCGGGGCCGGCTTCGCGGACGCGGACGCGGTGCGCATCTACCACGCCTTCATCGACCAGAGCCTCGCCTTCGCCATCCTCGACGCCGCCACGCTCGCCCTGCCGAAGGCGGCGCGGGAGGCCGACGAGGAGGTGTGGCGCGACACGTACGCGCGGCTGCCGGCCGGCACCCATCCCCACATCGCGGCCACCGCGCCGCTGCTGGTCGCCAGGATGAACGACAGCGCGTACCCGACGGCGCTCGACATGCTCCTGTCGAGCGCGGCGACCCAGCTCCCCGGGTAGATCGTCGCGTCCCGGCTGTTGTGGTGCCCGTCCCCGGTAGCATGGGCGGCGGAGTGACATGACGACTACGAACAGTGACCCGCCGCTCGACATCCGCCGCGTCTACGTCGAGCCAGCCGCCGCCGAGCTGCCGCGCGGGCGCGAGATCCTCGCCCGCTTCCCCGCCGCCGAACGCGTCGAGATCGAGAGCCACCACCGCATCCCCGAGCTGTACGGCGACGAGGCGAACGTGGCCCGCTGGGTGCGCATCAAGAACGAGGCCCTCGTGCTCGGCGTCAAGAAGTCGCTGACCGCGCGGCCCAACGGCCGCTCCGCCGACTTCATCGCGCCCTCCACGGCCAACGGCTGCGCGATGGCGTGCGCCTACTGCTACGTCCCGCGCCGCAAGGGCTACAGCAACCCGATCACGGTCTTCGCCAACATCGAGCGCATCCTCGGCTACGTCGAGCGGCACGCCGCCCGGCAGGGCGTCAAGCCCGAGCCCAGCCAGACCGACCCCGCTGCCTGGGTCTACGACATCGGGGAGAACTCCGACTGCTCCCTCGACGCCACGGTGTCCGGCAACGTCCGGGACCTGGTGGAGCTGTTCGCCCGGCTGCCCAACGCCAAGGCCAGCTTCGCCACCAAGTACGTCAACCGGGAGCTGCTCTCCTGGGAGCCGCGAGGGCGCACCCGGGTGCGGTTCAGCCTCATGCCGGCGGCCGACTCGAAGCTGCTCGACATCCGCACCTCGCCCATCGCGGCCAGGATCGAGGCGATCAACGACTTCGTGGCGGCCGGATACGAGGTGCACGTCAACCTCAGCCCCGTGGTCGTGCGTGACGGCTGGCTGCGCGACTGGGCCGAACTGCTCGGCTGCCTCGACGACGCCCTGAGTGCCGAGGCCCGCCGGCAGCTCGCCGCCGAGGTCGTCTTCCTGACCCACAACGACCGGCTGCACCAGGTCAACCTCGGCTGGCATCCCAAGGCGGAGGAGGTGCTGTGGCGGCCTGAGCTGCAGCAGGCCAAACGGTCGGAGAACGGCGGATGGAACGTGCGCTACCGCACCGGCCACAAGGGGCGGTACGTCGCCGCGCTGACGGGGCTGATCGCCGAGCGGCTGCCGTACTGCCGGGTTCGGTACGCGTTCTGACCGCCTCGGGGCTGCCGAGTGCGGTCAGTCGTGGCCGGGTCGCGTCCGGGCGGCGCGGGCCAGGCGTTTGTTCAGAGACGCCAGGGAGTCGTCGGCCATCAGCAGCGGCAGGCCCGGGGCGTCCGCGTCGACCTGCCGCAGCACCTCCGGCAGGTCGCCGTGGTACCGGCTCCAGGCCCGCACCACCTCCGGCATCGCCGCGATCGCCTCGTCGGTGAGCAGCGCCTCCCTGGGCAGCCACCGGGTGAGGAACCTCGACGCCCTCGCCGGGCTCCACCACAACGGCCGGTCGCCGACGAACTCGGCCAGCGCCCCGAACGCCTCCTCCGCGCCCGGCAGGTCGGGCAACTCCTGGAACCCGGCCACGGTGTCGTCGGCCGCCCCTCGTACCGCGCCGGGCACGGCCAGCGCGCGGGCCAGGGCGAACGGCCGCACGCCGGACAGCGTGCCGGCGACGGCCGCCCCCATGATCCGGTCGCCCAGCTCGAACGCGTCGAGGATCCGGCCCGCGACCACCCCGGGGGACGCCTCCCGCAACCCCAGGTCGTCGAGGAACTTCGCCTCCTCCACCAGCGCGTCCACGGCCAGAGGGCCGTTGGGCTGGTCGATGCCGACGACGAGGACGTGCGGCTCCTTGCCGTTGTCGTAGCGGAAGGCCAGGACCGCGAGGACCTGCTCGCCGTAGGGGTCGGCCTTGCCGTACCAGGCGCCGTCGCAGGTCACCCGTCCCATCCGGCGCACCCACCCGGCCAGGCTCCCCGCCATCC
>NZ_SSXE01000075.1 GCF_021699195.1 Nonomuraea sp. MG754425
CCGCCGATCAGCTCCTGCACGACCTCATCCGCCCCTCCGGCCCGGGTGGCGGGCCGGAGGTGCGGATGAGGTCGTGCAGGAGCTGATCGGCGGTGGGCCGCCGGCGCGGGTCCTTGGCCAGGCAGGCGCGCAACAACGCGGCGATCCCCTCGGGGACCCCCGACAGGTCCGGCTCCCCGTTCATGATCCGGTGCATCACCACCGGCAGCGCCCCGAACCCGAACGCCCCCCGCCCCGTCGCCGCGAACACCATGGTCCCGGCCCAGGCGAACACGTCACTGGCCGGCTGCGGCTCCCCGAGGAACTGCTCCGGGGCCATGAACGCGGGCGTGCCCACCACGCTCGTGCTCACGCTCTGGCTGACGTCGAGCGCCCGCGCGATCCCGAAGTCGATCACCCGTGGCCCGTCGGGCCCGAGCAGCACGTTGCCGGGCTTGAGATCCCGGTGGATCACCCCGGCCTTGTGGATGGCGGCCAGCGCGGTGGCGGTGGCCACGGCCAGCCGCGTCAGCGCCGCCCCGCGCAGCGGCCCTTCCGCGGTGACCTGCCGTTGCAGCGAGGGACCGTCGACGTACTCGCCGACGATGTACGGCCGCCCGTCGGCCTCGCCCACGTCCAGCACCCGGGCCGTGCAGAACTCCGCCACCCGCCGCGCGGAGTCGGCCTCCCGCAGGAAGCGCCGCACGGCCCGCTCGTCCTCGGCGAACCTCGTGTGCAGCAGCTTGACCGCGACCTGCTCCCCGGACGGCGCGACCCCCAGGTAGACGCTGCCCTGCCCGCCTTCCCCCAGGAATCCGGTGAGCCGGTAGGAGCCGATGGAGGGCGGATCACCGGGCCGCGGCGGGCGCACGTCGGGCATCGGGCTCCTCAGCTAGGCGCCGGACGGACCTAGAACGGCGGCCGCGCACCCAGATGCATGATCGCCTTGGCCGCCAGCCGGCACCCGGACGACAGCGCCTCGGCCGGCGGCTTGCCCTCCAGCCAGTCGGGCAGGAACCCGGCGCAGAACGCGTCACCCGCGCCCGTGCCGTCGACGATCTTGTCGACGGGGTCGGCGGCCACGTGCACGCTGTCGGGACGGCCGTTGCTGAACCACAGCGCGCCCTCGGAGTTCATCTTGATCACGACCTGCGGGAACCACGCGGTCAGCACCTTGGCGGCGGCCTCGGCGTCGTCGCGGCCGGTCAGCACCTTCGCCTGGTCGATGTTGGCGAACAGCAGCTTGGCGCCGTTGGTCCACTCGAGGAACGGCTCGGCGCCGGTGCGGTCGAGCGGCGCGGACGACGCGCAGTCGACCGAGATCGACATCCCGGAGCGCCTGGCCATGTCGAGCGCGGCGAGCCCGGCGTCGCGCGAGCCCTCGTTGATCAGCGTGTAGCCCGACAGGTGGAGGTGGCTGCCCGAAGTGAACAGGTCGCGCGGCAGGTCTTCCGGCGACAGCGCGGCGTTGGCGCCGGGGTCGGAGAGCATCGTGCGCTCGCCCTTGTGGGTGACCAGCACCACGCAGGTGCCGGTCGGGCGCTCGGGATCCATGACGAGCCGCGCGTCGACGCCGTAGCCCATCAGCTCCATGTCGCGGTTGCGGCCCGTGATGTCGGCGCCCCGGCGGCCGATGAAGGCCACCTCCGCGCCCTCGACGGCCAGCCAGGAGGAGATGTTCGCCCCTGAACCACCGCCGTGCATGGTCACGATCGCCGGGGTGTCGCTCGCTCGGGCGAGCGCATAACGGGCGCGAGCGACCGCGTCGGTCATGAGATCGCCCACCACGACGACCCGCGTCATGATGTCACCACCTTGCTGCCTTCAGAACGAGCCTGGCCACGGCAAAACGCCACCGCAAACGTAACAGCTTCCGGGCTGCTCGTGGGGCGTACCCCTGACACCCGGTTGCAGTCGATGCACAAGCGTTGCCCAACAGGGCCCCTGGTCTTGGCATCTGGGATGCGGGTTTACAGTCGAGACTGTGGAGGCACAATATCCGGCCCACTGGGAGGCCGATGTCGTCCTGGCCGACGGTGGCACGGCGCACGTCCGCCCGATCAGGCCGGCCGACGCCGACCGCCTCCGCTCCTTCTACTCGCGGCTGTCCGACGAGTCGATCTACTTCCGGTTCTTCGGGCCCCGGCCCCGGCTGTCCGACCGGGAGGTCGAGCGCTTCACCAACGTCGACTACGTCGGCCGGGTCGCGCTGATCGCCACCATCGGCGCCGAGATGGTGGCGGTGATCCGCTACGACCGCACCGGCCCGGGCGAGGCCGAGGTGGCCTTCCTGGTCGAGGACGCCCACCAGGGCAGGGGTGTGGCCTCGGTGCTGCTGGAGCATCTGGCGGCCACGGCGCGCGAGCGCGGCATCGAGCGGTTCGTCGCCGACGTGCTGCCCGCCAACATGCGCATGACGGGGCTGCTGCGGCAGGCCGGCTACACGGCCCAGAGCCAGTTCGAGGACGGCGTCGTCCGCATGACGCTCGACCTCACCCCCACCGACACCTCCACCGAGGTGACGGCCGCGCGCGAGCACCGGGCCGAGTCCCGCTCGATCGCGCGGCTGCTCGCCCCCGGTTCCGTCGCGGTCATCGGCGCCTCGCGCGAGCCCGGCGGCGTGGGCCAGACCGTGCTGCGCAACCTGCTGGCCGCCGACTTCACCGGCCCCGTCTACCCCGTGCACCGCGAGGCGCGCGCGGTGGCGGGCGTGCGGGCCTACCCGAGCGTGGGCGAGATCGACGGCGAGGTCGATCTCGCCGTGGTCGCCGTGCCGGCCGAGGGCGTGCTCGACGTCGTCGAGGAATGCGCGCAGAAGGGCGTGCACGGGCTGGTCGTGGTCTCCTCCGGGTTCGGCGAGACCGGCGCCGAGGGCAGGGCCAGGCAGGACGAACTGGCCCGCATCGCCCGCTCCTACGGCCTGCGCGTCGTGGGCCCCAACTGCCTCGGCATCGCCAACACCGACCCGGCCGTCAAGCTCAACGCCACCCTCGCCGCCACCGTGCCCGGCAGGGGGAAGGTGGGCTTCTTCAGCCAGTCGGGCGCGCTCGGCACGGCGCTGCTGCAGCGGGTGGCGCAGCGCGGCATGGGCATCTCGTCGTTCGTCTCCGCGGGCAACCGGGCCGACGTCTCGGGCAACGACCTGCTGCAGTACTGGGAGGAGGACGACTCCACCGAGGTGGTCCTGCTCTACCTGGAGTCGCTGGGCAACCCGCGCAAGTTCACCCGGCTGGCCAGGCGCACCGCGCACAGCAAGCCGGTCGTGGTGGTCAAGAGCGGCGGCACCCCGTCCGGGCATTCGGCGGAGGCGCTCGGGCTGTCCGACCCGGCGATCAGCTCGCTGTTCGAGCAGGCCGGCCTGATCAGGGTCGACGACCTCATCCAGCTCTTCGACGTGGGGCAGTTGCTCGCCTACCAGCCGCTGCCCGCCGGCCCGCGGGTGGCGCTCGTGACCAACTCCGACGCGCTCGGCCTGCTGGCGGCGCACGCCTGCCGCGCCGTCGGCCTGGAGCCGCGCGCCCCGGTCAACCTCGGCCCGGCCGCCGGGCCCGCCGAGTACGGCACGGCGCTGGCGGGCGAGCTGGCCTCCGGCGACGTCGACGCGGCCGTGGTGATCTACATGCCGCCGATCCCCGGGCGTACCGAGGAGGTGGCGGCGGAACTGCTGCGGGCGTCGAAGGACTCGGGCAAGCCGGTCGTCACGACGTTCCGCGGGTACCTGGGCATGCATCCGGCGCTGCGCGTGCCCGGCCCCGACTCCGGGGGTCCGGCGCGCGGCTCCGTCCCGTCGTACGCGGCGCCGGAGGAGGCCGTGCGCGCGCTCGCGTACGTGGTCCGCTACGCCGCGTGGCGGGCCCGGCCGGCCGCGACGCCGCACGAGCTCGACGGCATCGACACCGCCCGCGCCAGGTCGCTGGTCAGGCGGGCGCTGTCCGCGGGCGCGCCGGCCGACGCCGAGACCTCCCCTGCCGCCTTCGCCCAGGCCGGGCCGCCGGTCGAGATCGACGCCGCCGAACTGCTGTCCTGCTACGGCCTGACCGTCTGGCCCGCCACGATCGTGCGCTCGGCGGGCGAGGCGGTGACCGCGGCCGGGCGGCTCGGCTGGCCCGTGGTGGTCAAGGTGGCCGATCCGGGGGCCTCGCGCCGCGCCGGCACCGTCCGTCTGGGGCTGACGGGGCCCGAGATGGTGCGCCACGCCTACACCGAGTTCGCCGACCTGTTCGGCGAGGGGGTCGAGCTGGCCGTGCAGCGGATGGCGCCGCAGCCGGCCGTGCCGACCGTCGTCGGCGTGGTGGAGGATCCCGCGTTCGGGCCGATCGTGTCGTTCGGGCTGGGCGAGGTGACCGCGCGCCTCCTCCAGGACCAGGGCTTCCGGCTCGCGCCGCTGACCCGCGAGGACGCCGCCGCCCTGGTGCGGTCCGTACGCGCGGCGCCGCTGCTGTTCGGCGAGTACGGCTACCCGCCCGTGGCGGTGGACGCCCTGGAGGACCTCCTCGTACGCGTCGGCCGCCTGGCCCACGACCTGCCCGAGGTGGCCCGGCTCGACCTCGACCAGGTGCTCGTGGGGGAGTCGCGGGTCATGGTGCTCGGCGCCCGCGCGATCCTGCGCACCCCGGCGGGGCCGCGCCTCGACGTCGGGCCCCCGAGGCTGTCCTGAGCAGGGTGTGCGCTCTGCGCGAATGACCCGGTTCAAGCGCCCACCCTTGCCTGGACAAAAGACGTTATAGAGCGTTATATCCGGCTGGTGAGTGCACTGCCCGGTCCTGGCAGGATGGAGCCATGAGGGAAACCCGAATCTCAGCCGCGGGCCTGCGTGAAGCGATCGAACGCAGCGGCTACTACCCCGACCTCGTCACCGATGCGGTCGAATCCGCGCTGGGCAAGGAGGCGGTGACCGCGTTCGTGGTCCACCACGAGGCGACCTTCGATCCCGCCATGGAGGTGCGCCGGCACGTCACCGTCCTGGTGCTCTCGGCGACCCGGCTGCTGGTCTGCCACACCGACGAGCACCCCGCCGTCGAGGGCGTCTCGGCCTCCCACGCCTCCACCACCACCGAGGCCGTCCGGCTGAGCCGCGTGCAGTCCGTGGCCGTCACCCGGGTCGTGCCCGACCCCGCCGCCTACGCGCCGGGCGTCCCGCCCACCGAGGTGACGCTCACCATCGGCTGGGGCGCCATCTCCCACGTCGACCTCGAACCGGCCACGTGCGGCGACGAGAACTGCGAGGCCGACCACGGCTACACGGGCGCCATCACGGCCGACGACCTGTCCCTGCGCGTCAGCGAGGCCGCCGACGGCCCCGAGGCGGTCACCCACGTCCTGGCCTTCGCCAAGGCCCTGTCCGAGGCCACGGCCCGCGCCGCCTCCTGACGCGCGCCGTCCCGGCGCCGGCCGGACACGGGCGCGGGTCACGAGGTCCGAGATCGCCGGAGGTTAGACTGAACGGCATGCTGGTGCCGGGATACGGCGGCGGGTCGCTGACTGATCTGCCCGGGTCGCTGCTGGCCGCCCTGGGCCTGCGCGAGCCCAACGCGCTGGGCCTCCACCCCGCCGAACGCGTCTGCCTGTTCCTGGTCGACGGCCTCGGCGCCGAATCGCTGCGCGCCCACCCCGAGGCCGCGCCGTTCCTGTCCGGCCTGGCCGCGCGCACCCTCACCGCCGGGTTCCCCGCCACCACCGTCACCAGCCTGTGCTCGCTGGGCACCGGCCTGACGCCGGGCGAGCACGGCATGGTGGGCCTGATGCTGGCCGTGCCGGGCACCGGCCACCTGTTCAACTGCCTGCGCTGGACCCTGCCGAAGGGGCAGAGCATCGACCCCGACGAGTGGCAGCCCGCCCAGACCGTCTACCAGCGCGCCGCCGAGGCCGGCGTCGAGCCCGTGTACGTCGCCCCCGCCGCGTTCGAGGGCACCGGCCTGACCAGGGCCGTCTACCGTGGGGTGCGCTACGCGCCCGCCGACTCCGTCGACGACCGCGTGGCCCGCGTGCACGAGGCGCTGCGCGCTGGCCGTCCCGCCCACGTCACCGTCTACTACGGCGACCTCGACGCGGTCGGCCACATGACCGGCTGGGGCAGCGAGGAGTGGCTGCGCCAGTTGGCGATCGTCGACGACATGGCGCGGCGGCTGGCCGAAGGACTGCCCCCCGGGTCCGCCCTGTACGTCACCGCCGACCACGGCATGGTCAACGCCACCGAGAAGATCGACGCCGAGAGCGTGCCCGAACTCGCCGAAGGGGTGGCCCTGCTCGGCGGCGAGGCCAGGGCCAGGCACGTGTACACCAGGCCGGGAGCCGCCAAGCAGGTGCTGGAGAGCTGGCGCGAGAGCCTGCACGGCAAGGCGTGGGTGGTCTCCAGGCAGGAGGCGGTCGAGTCGGGCTGGTTCGGCCCGCGTGTCCGCGACGCCTGGCTCGGGCGCATCGGCGACGTCGTGGCCGTGCCACACACCGACATCGCCATCACCGCCCCGGTGAAGAGCCCCTTCGAAGCGCTCTTCACCGGTTACCACGGCTCGCTCACGACGGCCGAACAGCTCGTCCCGCTCCTGGAGGTACGCACGTGACCAGCCCCTTGATCACCCCTGCCGAGCTGGCCGCGCTCGACGACGTCACCGTGCTCGACGTGCGCTGGCGGCTCGGCGGCCCGCCCGGGCTGGAGCTCTACCGCGAGGGCCACATCGACGGGGCCGCCTACTGCGACCTCGACGCCGACCTGGCCGCCCCGCCCGGCCGGGGCGGCCGGCACCCGCTGCCCGACCCCGCGGCGTTCCAGCGCGCCATGCGCCGGCTGGGCGTGCGCGACGGGCGGCCGGTGGTCGTCTACGACGACACGGGCGCGATGTCCGCCGCCAGGGCCTGGTGGGCGCTGCGCTACTTCGGCCACCACGACGTGCGCGTGCTCGACGGCGGCCTGCCCGCCTGGGCCGAGGCGGGCCTGCCGGTCACGAAGGAGATCCCCGAGCCCGCCGCGGGCGACTTCACCGCGCGGCCCGGCGGGATGCCGTCGCTGACCGCCGACGAGGCCGCCGCACTGGCCGCACGGGGAGTGCTGCTCGACGCGCGGGCGGGCGAGCGGTACCGGGGCGAGGTCGAGCCGGTGGACCCGGTGGCCGGGCACGTGCCCGGGGCCGTCAACGCCCCCACCACGGAGAACGTCGGACCCGACGGCAGGTTCCACGCCCCTGAGGCGCTCCGCGCCCGCTTCGCCGGGCTGGGGGTGCGTGAAGGAGCCGAGACGGGGGCCTACTGCGGCTCGGGGGTGACGGCCGCGCACGAGGTGCTGGCCCTGGCGGTGGCCGGCCTGCCCGCCGCCCTGTACGTCGGCTCCTGGTCCGACTGGATCACCGACCCCTCCCGCCCGATCGCCACCGGCGCACTTTAGCCGGCGGGCCCCGCCCCGCCCCGCCACGCCGGGCCGGGCCGGGTCAGTAGTAAGGTCGGTCGCCTGCGCCGAAGCAGACGAATCCCAGCTCACCCGTCTTGGCCGCCGCGCTCGCCAGCGCCGCGTCCGGCGGTTGCCCGGCCGCCAGCAGTTCGTGGAAGACGCTCATCAGCGCCCGCGCCGATTCGTCCCGCACCGGCACCATCCCCGCCACCACGGCCGCCGCCCCCTTGGCCAGGAACGTCCCGGGCAGCCCCAGCGGCGTGCCCTCCATCGGGGTGCGCGACATCCCGGAGTTGCAGGCCGACAACACCACGAGCCCGGCCGAACGCGGCGCCTCCAGCAGGTCGTAGGCCATCACCGGCCCGTCCTCCATCGTGATCCCCGACACCAGCGGGCTACGGGCGTGGAACACCCCGTGCGCGGCCAGGTGCACGATGTCGGCCGTGCCCAGCGCGTCGAGCACCGCCTGGACGCGTCCGGGCACCTCCCGCGCGCCGGGATGGCAGGCCAGCACGTGCGCCACCTCCGCGTGCGCGTGCACCAGGCCGGGCCCGGCCGCCGCCACCACGTTCGGCCGGACGCCGGAGCACGGGCCGGGGGTGGTGCGCGCCCGCAGCCAGGCCGCCGCCCCGGCCGCCACGCTGACCGGACGTTCGCGCAGGCACGGCAGCGCGCCCCACGGCAGCGTGTGCAGCGCCCCCACCGGCGCCGCCACCAGCGGACGGTCCGACAACTCGGCCGCCAAGGGGCGCAGCACCAGCCGTTCGAGCTCGGTGGCGGCGGCCTCGACGTCGTCGCCACGGCGGCGCAGCGCGTACCGCAGGCGCATGATGGCGTCCTTGACCTGGCGCAGGCCGCCCAGCCGGCGCACCAGCAGGCCGTCCTCGCGCAGCAGCACGGCCAGCAGCGTGTCCCGGTCGGCCACGTACTCGACCAGGACCTGCCGGCCCAGCTCGGCGCGTACGCGGTCGGGGTCCACCAGGGCGCACGCGTGCGCGGGGGCCGCCACGGCCCGCCACCGCTCCGCCCACTCGAACACCACTCCGGGGTCGCCGTCGCGCACCGCCAGCTCCAGCCCGAACGCCGCCAGCCGCTCCCCGGCCCTGGCCGCGTGGGCCCGCAGCGCCGGGTCCTCGAACGCCTCGACCCGCCCGCTCACCTCCGCCAGCCCGTCGCGCACGGCCCGGAAGGCCCCCGTGACGTCCTCCTGCAACGCCGCCTGCAGGGCCAGCGCGTGCTGACGCACCGGCACCGGGATCTGCGACGCCTGCGCGAGCTGCCTGACCTGCGGCTCGGAGGCCAGCGAGGTGAGCCGGATGCCGGCGGGCATCCACCGCTCGCGCCGCTCGGCGTGCCGGGTGAGCCTGGCCAGTTGCGCCGAGGCGGTCGGGTGGTCGTCCACGGCCAGCGCCGCCTCGGCCGCCGCCAGCCGCAGCGCCGCCGCCCCCGCCCGGTGGGCGGAGCCGTCCTCCAGCTTGTCAGCGCACGTGATCAGCTCGGCGACCAGCCCGGACGTGACGGGCTCCAGCGCCAGCCGCGAGCGCAGGACCACCTCCGTGGCCAGCGGCAGCCACGACGCCCGGTCCTGGGCGGCCAGCTCGGCCGCCGCCTGCTCGGCCACCTGCCTGGCCCGGTGCGGATCCCCGGTCAGCAGCTCCACCTGGGCCAGCTTCAGCCGCGCCTCGGCCAGCGCCGTGTGCGAGTCGGACGCCTCCAGGTCGGGCACGGCCAGCCGCAACATCGTCCCGGCCTCGCCGGGCAGGTGCGCGGCCAGCAGCGCGCCGGCGAAGTCGGCCCGCATCGCGGCCATCCGCTCGGGGAAGCCGAGCAGGGTGCCCTCGGCCTCGCGGTAGTGCCGGAACGCCCCGGCGACGTCCCCCCGGCGTACCGCGAGGAAGGGCAGGTTGGCGGCGGACAGGCGGGCCAGGTGCCACAGCCCGGTGTGCTGGGAGATCTGCAGGCACGCGGTGAGGTCGCGCATGGCCGCGTCCCAGTCGCCCCGGTAGGAGTGGACGAGACCGCGGTTGAGCAGCCCGCCGGCCAGGAAGCGGCGGTCGTCGATGCTGCCCGGCGCGCCCACGAGGGCGAGCACGGCGCGGTCGCAGGAGGCCACCGCCTCCTGGTGGCGGCCGAGGTGGGCCAGGGCGACCGCGCGCTGGGTGTCGAGCTTGGCGCGGTCGAGCGGGGCCAGGTACGCCCAGGCCAGCGCGGCCACGCGGAGCGCCTGTAGCGGGTGGCCGCGTTCGGTGCGTACGGTGACGAGGGAGAGCCGCACCTGCGCGACCCGTTCCGGAGGGGCGCCGGGCACGCAGAGCGCCTGGCGGAGGTGCTGCTCGGCGACTTCGAGGTCACCCAGCTCGCGGCAGGCCAGCGCCATCGTCCGCAGCGCGATGACCTCCGCCTCCACCCCGCCGGTACGCCGCGCCGACTCGATGATCATGCGGCCCGCGCGCATGGCCTGGGCCGGATCGACCAGGGCCCGGATCAGCGCGGCCTCGGCCGCCCGCACGAGCGGATCGAGGTCACCGGGCGGCGCAGGACGGCCGGGAGCGGGACACGGCTCTCCCGGCCGGATCATGGGCGGGTCAAGGGCGGATGCGCACCCAGGTCGTCTGGATGGGCGCGTGACCGGGCCGGTGGCACACCACGCTGAGCCAGCCGGGCGGCAGGCCGGTGGCCAGGAAGTGGCCGGTGTGGGTGATGCGCCTGGTCAGCGTCATGTGCGGGGATCGCACGTCGACGAGCGCGCCCTCTCCCGGATAGGGGGAGACGTGGCCCGCGACGTCGATGAGCCCGTCGCCCTCCGTCACCTCCAGGTCGAAGGTGAGCCCGGCCGTGATGAAGCGGACCAGATGGGAGCTGTCGTCGTCGCGCACGCTCCGGATCGTGGCGGCCTCGTGGGCGGCGGTCACCGCTTGGGGGATCCGCAGCCGGTAGGCGTCACGCGCGGCGGCGGACACCTGACCGGGGATCGGATCGTTCCCGGAGGCCAGCCGGAGGGCCGCCAGGAAGTACTCGTCGTTGATCATTGCGCTGTCTCCTGTAGCGAGATCAGAGTGCGCAGTTTCTCCAGGCAGCGGGCCTTGGTCGGCCCGACGCTGCCCGTGGGCATGCCCAGCCGCGACGCCACCTGCTGGTTGCCGAGGTCGATCGCGACCAGTTGGAGCAGTGAGCGGCACGGCTCGTGCAGGGTGGAGACGGTCTTCCAGAGCAGGTGCCGGTCGTCGGCCTCCAGGACGGCCGCCGCCGGGTCGGGCTCGTAGATCGGCTCGGCGGAGGAGATCACCGGCAGGTCCTTGCGGCGGAGCAGGAGCGCCTCGCGACGTACGGTCGTCACGAGCCAATTGCCGATCCCCGCGGGTTCCCTGATGTTCCGGAGGTTCTGCAGCAGGCGCAGCCAGGTGCCCTGGACCGCGTCGGACGCGTCCGCGGGGCTCAGGCCGCACGCGCGGGCCACCGCCCACATGCGCGGCCCGAAGCTCGATTCGAGCTCGTCCCAGGCGGACCGGTCGCCGTCGGCCGCGGCGGCGAGTAGCTGCGCCGGATCGCGCATACGGCCTCCTTTCGTCCGGCACGGGGGGAGATCATTCCTCCTCGTGATTGACCGGGGACTGAGCGTAAACTCTACAGACTCGCCGGGAAGAGAACTCCCAGATCCGTAATTTGCGGGGTCTCCTCGGAGTCGAGGAGATTCCTGATCCACTCCTTGACCGGCTCGTGCCTGGCCGCGTCGGCGATGGCACCGCTCACCAGCGCCGTGGCGAACGACGTGCCGCTCCACGCGGCGTACCCGCCGTACTCGCCGGTGTCGAGGTAACTGCTGGTCAGCCAGTCGCCGCGGGCGCAGGCGTCGACCCAGGTGCCGTAGCCGGAGTAGGGGGCCCTGAGCTGCTGGGTGGCGTCCACCGCCGCCACGCCCACCACGAACGGCAGCGCGGCCGGCCAGAACGGCCGGTCGGACCCGGTGTTGCCGGCGCAGGCCACCGTCACCGTGTCGGTCAGCGCGCCGATGGCGTCCGACAGCAGGGGCGGCGGCCGGTCGTCGAAGGTGTGGCCGCCGAAGGACAGGTTGAGCACCTGCGGGGGCCGCTCCCGCAGGCGGTGCAGGACACGCGCGACCGCGGCCTCGTCGGTGAGGCCGTCGCCGTCGAGCACTCGGTGCACGCGCAGCCGTACGCCGGGCGCCCGGCGGGTCAGCAGGCCCGCGATGAACGTGCCGTGCCCCGCCTGCTCGCCCTCGACGGCGTCGGCCTCCCCGGGGCCGACCTGGGCGTACCAGTCGCTGCCCGACCACCACGGATGCTTGGCGACGCCGGTGTCGAGCAGGCCCACCTCCACGTCCGAACGCGACCGGCCCGGCCGGTAGTGGACGGGCGGCGCGGGGAAGGGCCTGGACGCGGGACCGCCGAAGAACAGGGGCTGCCCGCGCAGCACGTGGTTGGGCGAGGCCCGCAGCCCCTGTTCGCGCAGGTCGACGGTGAGCTCGCAGGGGTCGACACCGGAGGCCAGATGGACGACGCAGACCCCGTCGGCCTCCGAGACCGCCTGTGTCCAGCGCGACGCGGCGGAGAGCGCGGCCCGGTCGGTCAGTAGCTGACCTGGCCGGATGAACGCCTCGCCGGCAGATTGCAGTTCCATGGGCGGGTATGTTTCCTGGGTGGGACGACTGTCACACGCCACTTGCGCACCAACTTGGTATGGCCCCCCACTGGTGCCGGATGGCGACCGACGGTAGTCTCTCCCTAGTCACTTGTGATCATCCCGGGACGAGGCCGTTGGGGAAGGCGCACCTCGTACCGAAACGGGAGGTCCGGTGTCTGCTCGTGGCGTCCTTTACGTCCACTCGGCTCAGCCCGCGCTGTGCCCTCATATTGAATGGGCAGTCGCGGGTGTCCTTGGCGTGCCCGTAGACCTGACGTGGACTCCGCAGCCTGCCGCGCCGAACGTCGTGCGCGCGCAGGCGGAGTGGGAGGGCCGCGCGGGCATCGCGGCGGCCATCGCCTCCTCCCTCATGGGCTGGCAGCGCCTCAGGTTCGAGATCACCGAGGACGCCTCGCCGGGTGTGGACGGCTCACGACATGCCTACACGCCGACACTCGGCGCCTACACGGCGGTCATCGGCGCCGCCGGCGACATCATGATCCCCGAGGACCGGCTGCGCGCGGCGATGATGACGGCCGCCCAGGGGCGATGCGTGCTTGAGGACGAACTGGACAAGCTGCTCGGCAGACCGTGGGACGAGGAACTGGAACCCTTCCGGTACGCCGGCGACGGCGCCCCGGTGAGGTGGCTGCACGCCGCCGTCTGACGAACGCCTCCCGGAACCGGAAAAGCGGCGTAAATCTTGAAGGCTGAGAGAGCGGACCCATCCGCGGCCATGACCGCCTGCGCGAACCGCTGACCGGCCACGACTCCCGGCCGACGGGTCCTGCACGGGCTCGGTGGCCGGGCAGGTGGCCGGGGGTGCGGTCGGCCCCCGTCGTGGCCGGGGCGCGCCGGGCAGTCCCGGCCCAGGGCGGACGCCCACCAGGCCCCTGGCGGTTGCGGGGAGATGACACGTGTGGGCGGGAACGCCGCAGGGCCCGGCCTCGGGGAGGCGCGGGCCCTGCGGTGAGAGATCGTTACAGCGGGATGTTGCCGTGGGCGCCCCTGGCCGGGGTGGCCTGGGCGAGGACCTTGGCGATGGCGCCGCGGGTCTCCTCGGGCTTGATCACCTCGTCGATGACCCCCAGCTCCTGTGCCCTGGTGAGCCCGCCGGCGAGCTTCTCGTGCTCCTCGGCCAGGCGCTGCTCCAGCTCGGCCCGCTCCTCCTCGGGGGCCGCGGCCAGTTCGCGCCGCTTGAGGATGCGCACCGCGGCGACCGGGCCCATGACCGCAATCTCGGTGGTCGGCCAGGCGAAGACCTTGGTCGCGCCGAGCGCGCGGGAGTTCATCGCGATGTACGCCCCGCCGTACGCCTTGCGCGTGACCAGCGTGACCCGCGGCACCGACGCCTCGGCGAAGGCGTGCAGCAGCTTGGCGCCGCGCCGGACCACGCCGTCGTGCTCCTGCCCGACGCCCGGCAGGTAACCGGGAACGTCCACGAGGACAACCAGCGGCACGCCGAAGGCGTCACACATACGTACGAAGCGGGCGGCTTTCTCGGCGGACGTGGCGTCGAGGCAGCCGCCGAGCCGCATCGGGTTGTTGGCGATCACACCGACCGTCCGGCCGCCGAGGCGGCCCAGCGACGTGACGACGTTGGGCGCCCACTTGGGGTGCAGCTCGATGCCGGGCTCGTCGAGCAGGCCGTTGACCAGCGGCTTGACGTCGTACGCCCGGCGGGCGGAGTCGGGCAGCAGGGTGGAGAAGTCCACCTCGCCGACCGCGCTCGTGCGCACCCGGCCCTGGTGGCCGAGGAGCGTGGCGAGCTGGCGCGCCTTGACGTACGCGTCGGTCTCGGACTTGGTCACGACGTGCACGACGCCGCTGCGCTTGCTGTGCGGCTCGGGGCCGCCCAGGGCCGCGCTGTCGACGTTCTCGCCGGTGACGCTGCGCACGACGTCGGGGCCGGTGACGAAGATGCGGCCGGAGTCGGCCAGGATGACGAGGTCGGTGAGCGCGGGACCGTAGGCGGCTCCGCCGGCGGCCGGGCCGACCACGACGGAGATCTGCGGCACGACACCGGACGCCTTGGTCATCGCGGCGAAGACCCGGCCGACGGCGTGCAGCGACTCGACGCCTTCGGCGAGTCGCGCACCACCGGAGTGCCAGATCCCGATGATCGGCACCCGCTCACGGACGGCCACGTCGTAGGCGTGCACGATGTGCTCGCAACCCTCGCTGCCCATGGCGCCGCCCTGGAAGCGGGCGTCGCTGCAGAAGGCGGCGACGGGCACACCCTCGACGCGACCCATGGCGGCCAGCACGCCGCTCTTGTCCTGCGGCGTGATCAGCCGCAGCGAGCCCTCGTCGAGCAGCGCCGTCAGGCGGACGATGGGGTCGCGGGGATCCGCGGGCTCCTGATCGGAACCCTCGCTCACCACCCGGTTGTCGAGCACGGTCATTTAAGCCCCCTTAAACACGACGGTCACGTTGTGACCGCCGAACCCGAACGAGTTGTTGACCGCGGCGATGTCGCCTTCCGGCAGCTCGCGGTTCGCCCCGTGGACGATATCCACGTCGATGCCGTCGTCGAGGTTGTCGAGGTTGATGGTGCGAGGGACGATCCGGTCCTGCAGCGCCTTGATCGTGAAGACGGACTCGATGCCGCCGGCGCCGCCGAGCAGGTGCCCGGTCATGGACTTGGTCGACGTCACCAGCGGGTGGCTGCCGATGGCCTTGGCCACGGCCTGCACCTCGCCGACGTCGCCCGCGGGGGTGGAGGTGGCGTGCGCGTTGACGTGCTTGATGTCGAGCCCGCTGACGTCGGCGTCGTTGAGCGCCTGCGTCATCGCCATGATGATGCCCCGGCCCTCGGGCTCGGGCTGGGTGATGTGGTGCGCGTCGGCGGAGTAGCCGACGCCCGCGCAGTAGGCGTAGATCCGCGCGCCGCGCGCCTTGGCGTGCTCCTCGGACTCCAGCACGATGATGCCGGCGCCCTCGCCGAGCACGAACCCGTCGCGGTCGCGGTCCCACGGGCGGGAGGCGGCCTGCGGGTCGTCGTTGCGCTGGGACATGGCCCGCGCGGCGGCGAAGGCGGCGATGTTGAGGCCGTGGATGGCGGCCTCGGTGCCGCCGGCGACCACCACGTCGGCGCGGCCGACCCTGATCATGTCCATCGCGTGGCCGATGGCCTCGGCGCCGGACGCGCACGCCGACACCGTGGCGTGCACGCCCGCCTGCGCCTTCAGATCGAGGCCGATCCAGGCGGCGGGCCCGTTGGGCATGAGCATGGGCACGGTGAAGGGCGACAGCCGGTTCCAGCCGCGCTCCTTCCACGTGTCGTACGCGCTGAGCGTGGTCGTGATGCCGCCGATGCCGCTGGAGACCACCACGCCGAGCCGCTCGGGCGCCATCTCGGGAGCGCCCGCGTCCTGCCAGGCCTCCCTGGCGGCGACCAGGGCGAACTGCTCACTGCGGTCGAGGCGGCGGGACTCGGGCCGCGGCAGCACCTCGGTGGGGTCTACCGCGGCCGTCCCCGCGAACCTCACGGGGACGGAGTCGATCCAGTCCGTGTTGAGACTCTCGACACCCGACTGACCGGCGAGGAGCGCCGTCCAGGTCGAGGTGACGTCTCCACCGACGGGCGTCGTCGCGCCAAGCCCGGTGACGACGACACGTACCCGGTTCGCACTCACTATTCGCGCTCCTTACTGATCAGCGGGGTCAGGATTCTCCGTCGACGGGACTAGCCCTGGATGAAGGTGAGGACGTCCTTGACCGTCTTCAGGTTCTTGAGCTGGTCGTCGGGGATCTCGACGCCGAACTCGTCCTGGGCGGCCACGGCGATCTCGACCATGGACAGGGAGTCGATGTCGAGGTCGTCGACGAAGCTCTTCTCGGCGGTGACCTCGGAGGCCGGAATACCGGTGATCTCGTTGATGATCTTGCCGAGGCCGTCGAGGATGTCCTGCTCGGTGGCAGCCATGTCGCTGGTTCTCCTTTGATTTTCTGGGTTCTGTGCGAACGGTGCCGCACAAGCTGATGCCTGCGGCGACTCCCCGTACGGGGCGCCGCCGCGGGCAGCGGTCTGGATGGTCAGGGAATCTCGATCACTTGGCCCGCGTACGTCAGGCCGGCGCCGAAGCCGAGCACCAGCGCCAGCCCGCCGGAGCCGACCTCGCCGCGCTCCAGCATGCGCGAGAGCGCCAGCGGGATGGAGGCGGCCGAGGTGTTGCCGGCGGTGACGATGTCGCGGGCGATGACGGCGTTGTCGGCACCGATCTTGCGCGCGATGGCCTCGATGATGCGCAGGTTGGCCTGGTGCGGCACGAACGCGGCCAGCTCCGACGGGTCGACGCCGGCGCGGGCGCAGGCTTCGAGCGCGACCGGGGCCAGGGCGGTGGTGGCCCACCGGAAGACCGTCTGGCCCTCCTGGCGCAGGTAGTCGTGGCGGTCCTTGATGGCGATGGCCTCGGACTTGTCGCCCGCGCTGCCCCACACCACGGGACCGATGCCGGGCGTCTCGGACGGGCCGACCACGGCCGCGCCCGCGCCGTCGGCGAAGATCACCGCGGTGGACCGGTCGGTCCAGTCGAGCCACTGCGACAGCTTCTCCGAGCCGATGACCAGCACGTTCCTGGCCGATCCGGCGCGTACGGCGGCGCTGGCGGTGCCGAGCGCGTAGCAGAACCCCGCGCAGGCGGCATTGACGTCGAACGCGCCGGGCGACTGGATGCCGAGGCGGTGCGCCACGACCGCGGAGGCGTTGGGGATCTGGCTCTCCAGGGTGCAGGTGGCCACGATGACCAGGTCGACCTCGTCGGGGGACAGGCCGCTGGCGGCCAGCGCCTTGCCCCCGGCGATGGTGGCCATGTCCTCGACCGACTCCTCGGCCGGGGCGACCCTGCGCTCCTTGATGCCGACGCGGGACTGGATCCACTCGTCGTTGGTGTCCATGGTCTTGGCCAGGTCGTCATTGGTGACGACGTTCGGCGGCTGGTAGTGGCCGAAGGCCAGCACCCGGCCGCCGCCGGCGATGTCGGGGATCCTCACTTGATCAGCTCCCTGGCCGCTTCGAGATCGTCGGGTGTCTTGAGCGCCACGGTCTGCACGCCCCGCAGGCCGCGCTTGGCCAGGCCGGTCAGCGTGCCACCGGGCAGCAGTTCGATCATCTTGGTGACGCCGAGGCCGGCCATGGTCTCCATGCAGGCATCCCACCTGACGGGGTTGCTGACCTGGTTGACCAGTCTCTGGAGGAACTCGGCGCCGGTGGCGACCGCCTGGCCGTCGGAGTTGGACAGCAGGGTGACCCTGGGGTCCGAAGGGACGACGTTTCCGGCGGCTTCGCGCAGGCTCTCGACGGCCGGGGCCATGTGACGGGTGTGGAAGGCCCCCGCGACCGAGAGCGGGATGAGGCGGGCACGGGCCGGCGCGTCTTCCTTGAAGGCGGCCAACTGCTCCAGCGTGCCGCCGGCCACGATCTGGCCGGCGCCGTTGATGTTGGCAGGGGTCAGTTCGTGCTTCTCGATGCCGGCCAGCACCTCTTCCTCGACACCGCCGAGCACGGCGGTCATGCCGGTCTTGGTGACGGCGGCGGCCTTGGCCATGGCCTGGGCGCGCTCGCGGACGAGGTGGAGGGCCTGCTCGGGGGTGAGCACCCCGGCGAGCGCGGCGGCGGCGAACTCGCCGACGCTGTGCCCGGCCAGCAGTTCCGGTGTCACGCCGAGGGCTTCCGCGGCGGCCAGCGCGGCGGCGACGAGCAGGGGTTGCGCGACGGCGGTGTCGCGGATCTCGTCGGCGCCGGCCGTGGTGCCGTAGGCGATCAGGTCGATCTCCGCCACCTCCGACCAGGCGCCGAGCCGGTCGGCGAGGCCGGGCAGCTCAAGCCATGGGGTCAGGAAGCCTGGCGTTTGGGCACCTTGGCCCGGAGCGACGAGTACAAGCACAAAATCCACCTTGCCCTGTAGAACTCCGACACGCGGCTGGAGATCCGTACGAACTTTGTCCTGGGTGATTTGTAGGAACCCTACAGTGGGGATTTCGGTGCGATTACGTTAGAGCCCGCCACGTTACGGCGCTTTCCGACAACCTGCCGAGGATCAGGCCCACCTGGAGCGTGAAGGCGGACCTGCCCTCCGTGGGCTGGTAGCCGGTCAGCTCCGTGATCTTCTTGAGGCGGTAGCGCACGGTGTTGGGGTGCACGAAAAGTAGCCGTGCCGTCGCCTCCAGTGAGGTCCCCTGCTCCAGGTAGGTCGCGAGGGTGTCGAGCAGCGGAGTGCCCGCGAGCGGCAGGTAGACGTTCTCGATGAGCTGCTCCCTGGCGTCGGAGTCGCCGTCGAGCGCCCGCTCGGCCAGCAGGTCCTCGGCGTGCACCGGCCGGGGCGCGTCGGGCCAGCCGCACGACGCCTTCAGCCCGGCCAGCGCCGCCCTGGCGGACCTGGCGGCGGCGTGCAGGTCGGGCACCTCGGGCCCGATGACGATGGGGCCCACGCCGAAACGGGCCACGACCTGCTTGGCGGCTTCGTTGACGCTGCCCGCGCCGCCGACGATCACGATCAGCCGGTCGGCCTGCACCCCCGCCAGCAGGTCCATGCCGATGCGGCGGCCCTTCTCGCGCAACCCGTCGATGACCGCCCGCGGGTCGCCCTCGGGGGCGTGGCCGGCGATGACGACCACGGGGGAGGAGGTCCAGCCGAGCGCGGCGGCCCAGGAGTGCAGGCCGTCGTCCACCTCGCCCCGGACGAGGGCGTCCACGATCAGGGCTTCGAGGCGGGCGTCCCATGAGCCCCTGGCCTCGGCCTCGCGGGCGTAGACATGGGCGGCGGCGAAGGCCACGTCGCGCGTGTAGCGCAGCATGGCCTGCTGGAGCTGGTCCTCGCCGCCGGGCGCGGCCAGCTCGTGGCTCTGGGCCTCGACCACCTCGACCACGACGCGGACGACGTCGACGGTCTGCTGCAGCGAGATGGAGCGCTTGAGCTCGCGCGGCGCGGTGCCGAAGAACTCGATGCTGGGCGTGGGCCGGTCTTCGCCCGCGTACTGGAACCACTCGACGAACGCGGCGATGCCGGCCTGGGCGACGAGGCCCACCCACGACCGGTCCTCGGCGCTGAGCGCGCGGAACCACGGCAGTTGCTCGTCCATGCGGGCCATGGCCGCGGTGCCGAGCGAGCCCATGGCCCGCTCGAGCCTGCGTGTGGTGTCCTCCCGGGTCCGGTCTGTCACGCCTCCTAGAGTGCCAGGTCCAGGTGGATGACCGGAACGGCGGTTCGCGTCAGTGCCGGTGTTCCCGCTGGTGGCCCGGCTTATATCACCGCCACGGCGGTGATGACGCCGATCGCCAGGTGGGTGACCGAGAGCAGCCGCGCGCCGGGCTGCAGCTCCGGTTCCTTGACCAGGTCGCGTACGGAGATCCCCACGACCCGGTCGAACAGCAGCATCGCCACGGTCTGCACCACGATGCCGACCAGCCCGAACACCGCGGTGCCCGCCAGCCCTTCGGCCAGCCGCCCGCCCGAGGCCCAGATGGAGGCGGCCACGATGAGGCCGACGGCGGCCAGGGCGGAGGTGGCCAGCAGGGTGGCGTTCGGGTTGCGCTCGGTGCGGATGATCTCGCTCAACTTGCCGGGAGTGGCCCAGTCGATCACGTAGAAGCCGACGATCATCAGGATCACGCCGACCGCGGCGTAGGCGGAGATGGCGCCCGCGCCGCGCGCGAGGGTTTCGAGAAGGGTCACGTCAGTTTCCAATCACGGGAACGGGTTACGTCAGTCGGCGATGCGGTGCGGGACGAAGGAGGAGGTGTCGTCGGTGATCAGGCCGGTGGTCTCCCTGAGACCCAGCCCGGCGGCCTCGTCGGCGACCACCCAGGCGCCGAGCACGGGCCGCTGTCCCTCGAACGCGGGCAGGGCCTCGAAGCCCTGGAAGACGTAGCCCTCCTCGCCGTACGAGCCGGACGTCTCCCGGGTGCCGTCCGGCGTGACGATGCGCATGGAGGCCCCCTCCCTGCCGAGCAGCGGCTTGGCGATGTAGGAGGTCAGCTCGCGCGGGCCGTCGAGGTAGGCCGGCAGCAGGTTGGGGTGGCCGGGGTTGAGCTCCCACAGCAGCGCCAGCAGCGCCTTGTTGGACAGCAGCGTCTTCCACAGAGGCTCGATCCAGGTGCCGTGGCGGACCGCGTGGCGGCCGAACTCGTCGGCGAGCATCCACTCCCACGGGTACAGCTTGAAGATCGAGCGGATCATCTCGCCGTCGAGGCCGGCGAAGCGGCGGTTGAGCGCGTCCCAGCCGATGTCCTCCATGGCGATGGCCATGGTCGGCAGGCCGGCCTGCTCGGCGGTCTCCTGGAGGTAGGCGACCGTCATCGCCTCCTCGCCCGTCTCGTCCATGCTGGTGAAGGCGAAGTGGGTGCGGCCGGGGGGCAGGCTCAGCTCGCGCCAGCGCTCGACCAGCCGCTCGTGCACGGAGTTCCACTGGTCGTCGCCGGGGAAGACGTCCTGCAGCCAGAACCACTGGATGACCGACGACTCCACCAGCGAGGTGGGCGTGTCGGCGTTGTACTCCAGCAGCCTGGCCGGGCCGGTGCCGTCGTAGCGCAGGTCGAAGCGGGCGTAGACGTGGGGGTCGCGGCGCTCCCAGGAGCGGGCCACGTCCTCCCAGGCCCATTCGGGCACGGCGAAGTCGGCGAAGCGGCCGGTGGAGATCACGTGCTCGACGGCGCTCAGGCACATCTCGTGGAGCTCCTCGACCTGGGCCTCCAGCGACTCGACCTCCTCCATCGAGAACACGTAGTGGACGGACTCGTCCCAGTAGGGCCTGCTCAGTCCCTCGGGGTGGGCGGCGCGGTGGTAGGCCAGGCCCTGGCTCTCGATCGTCTTGTCCCAGTCGTCCCTGGCCGGGTGGTGTTCACGGCGCAAGGTCAGCTCCCGCTGCTGAAGCGGTTGCCGAACCCGCCGCGCTGGATCTCCTTGCCGGCCCGGCTGGAGATGTTCACGTCGGACGGGCGCAGGGTGGTGCCGTTGTAGACGCGGTCGCCGTTCCTGGTGCCGCCGTAGTACCACGAGTACGCCCCGCGGGAGTGGCCGCTGTTGTAGCTGCTGTAGTAGTGGTTGGAGGAGCTGCTGTTGCCGGAGCTGCTGCTGTTGTAGCTGTCGTCGCAGTTGTAGTCGTCGACGACCTGGTAGGAGCCGTACGGCGCGGAGGAGGCGGAGGCGCTCGGCGTCGGCGAGGTGGTGTCGTCGGTGAATGGCGGGATCGTGTCGTCCGTGAGCGGCGTGGCAGTGGGGTCCGGCGGCGTCGAGAAGTTGCCGTACGGGTCGTCGTCATCCACCAGCAGGACGCAGTCGGCGGTGACCTCGTCGTCGTCGTCCGACACGGCGGCGCAGTAGCCGACGACCATGACGGAAAGTACCCCGAGAACGACTAACGTGACGACCGTCGAGGATTTGCGCGGCTCTTCGGGCCTCTGCGGCGGTATTGCCATCAACTCCTGCTTTCCTGGGCCGATCAGCCTAGCGGCGGCCCTTGTCCCCGTTCAATGTGTAATGCCCGGCGATTGCCGTTTGCTTGGGTATGAATGGACGCATGAATCCGGTCGAGGCCCTGCGCGAGATCGCCTTCCTCCTCGAGCGCGCGGGCGAGCCGACGTACCGCGTGCGTGCCTTCCGCCGCGCCGCCGCGGTCGTGGACGAGCTGTCCCCCGACGAACTCGCCCGCCTGGCTCACGGCGGCGGGCTCGGCGACCTGCCCGGCATCGGGAAGGTCACCGCCCTTGTGATCAACGAAAGCCTTGCTGGTCAGGTTCCAACCTATTTGCGACGGATGCGCGCCACCGAGGGAGTCGAGCTCGACGCGGAGACCGCGGCGTTGCGGGCCGCGCTCAAGGGCGACCTGCACAGCCACTCCGACTGGTCCGACGGGGGCTCGCCGATCGAGGAGATGGCCGAGGCGGCCCGGGGGCTCGGGCACGAGTACTGGGCGCTGACCGACCACTCGCCGCGGCTGAGCGTGGCCAAGGGCCTGTCGGCCGAGCGGCTGGAGCGCCAGCTCGACGTGGTGGCCGGGCTGAACGAGCGGCTGGCGCCGTTCCGGATCCTGACCGGGATCGAGGTGGACATCAACCCCGACGGCTCCCTCGACCAGGAGCCCGAACTGCTGGAGCGGCTCGACGTGGTGGTGGCCAGCGCGCACTCCAAACTCCGGATGGGTGCTGCGGAGATGACCCGCCGCATGGTCACCGCCATCGCCGACCCCCTCGTGGACGTGCTGGGGCACTGCACCGGGCGGGTGGTACGGGCCGGAGGCGCACGCGGGGCCAAACGGCCGGAGTCGGAGTTCGAGGCGGACCTGGTCTTCGAGGCGTGCCGGAGGTTCGGGGTGGCCGTCGAGATCAACTCCCGGCCCGACCGGCTGGACCCGCCGAAGCGGCTGATGCGGCTGGCGTACGAGATGGGGTGCGTGTTCTCGATCGACTCCGACGCGCACGCGCCGGGACAGCTCGACTGGCAGCGGTACGGGTGCGAGCGGGCCGCCCGCTGCGGCATCGAGGCCGGGCGGATCGTGAACACCTGGCCGCTGGAGCGGCTGCTCGCCTGGACCCGCGAGCACGGCGAGGGGTGAACCGGGCGGGGCCGGCGGGGTCGAAGGCGTTCGGGTGGGGTGAAAACGGCGGGTCGTTGCGAAGGTGGGAAATGTCCGGAATGGTGGGCCCGGCCCAGGGTTTCGCCGGAGGGCGCCGTGACGATGGCCCGGACGTGAGATCCCCCTTGCCCACGGGCCACGGGAGTGTGCCAGGGGCCGCCGAGCGCCCCTTGATTGTCGGTGGCGGCGCGTAGCGTCTCGGATGTGAACCGTACCGACCGGCTCTACGCGCTCGTCGAAGACCTGCGCGCCATCGCGCCCCGCCACCGCTCCGCCCGCGAGCTCGCCAGACGGTTCGAGGTGAGCGTGCGCACGATCGAGCGCGACATCGCGGCGTTGCAGGAGTCGGGCGTGCCCATCTACGCCGAGCCGGGCCGCAAGGGCGGTTACGCCATCGACAAGAAGATGTCGCTGCCGCCGCTCAACTTCACCCCCGCCGAGGCCGTGGCCATCGCGGTGGCGCTCAGCCAGGCCGGCGACCAGCCGTTCGGGCGGCAGGCGCGCAGCGCGTTACGCAAGGTCGTGGCCGCCATGCCGGGGCAGGAGGGCGAGCTGGCCCGCGAGCTGGCGCGGCGGGTGCAACTCGTCCACCAGCCGCCGGGCGACGACACCGAGATCCAGCCGCTCGGGGCCGAGGGCATCTCGCGGGCCATCGAGGAGGCGCTGCTGCGGCGGCGGGTGCTCAGGCTCGAGTACGCCGACGCCAAGGGCGCCCTGACCTCGCGTGACGTGGAGCCCGGGGTGTTCCTCGGCGGGCGGGGCGGGTTCTGGTACCTCGTGGCGTGGTGCCGGCTGCGCGACGACGTGCGGGTCTTCCGCCTCGACCGGATCGCCGCCGCCACCGTCACCGCCGAGCGCTCCCCCGACCGGCCGCTCGAAGGCTTCACCACCGACGTGCCCGAGATGGTCGTGCACGGCACGATGCTCGATTAATCATTCGAAAACACCGACATAGGGTTGTCGCCAAAAGGTTAGATCGTTGTCTTGTTCGAGAAACGAGGAGATGACGATGGACAACACGGTGGCCTGGTTCGAGGTCGCGACAGCCGATCCCGAGGGCGCCGAGCGCTTCTACGGCGGGCTGTTCGGCCGGACGTTCGCCGCCGCGGACGGGCAGGCGGGCTACCGGGTGATCAACCGTCCGGGCGTCGACTTCGCCTACCTGCGCGACCCGTCCGACAGCGTCTTCGGGATCTTCCACAGCAGGGGCTGACCCGCTCGCCGGCCGGGGGCAGCGCCTTCCCCGCACACACCTCCGGCCGGGAGCGCAGCCGCGTCCGAGGGCCCGCCGGGCCCCGAGCGGTTCACCCCGTCGCCCTGGACACGCCGCCGATCGCCGAACGGCGGCGCGTCCAGGGCCCTTGCCACGTCGCCGGGGTCCTGGGCCGGGGTCCTGGGCCGGGGTCCTAGAAGGCGGCGGCCGGCAGCCAGCGCTCCAGCAGCGCGCGGTCGCCGTATACGGTGAGCGCGTCGGGGGAGCGGCGGCCGTACAGCAGGAGCAGCAGGTCGCTGACCGGCCCCTGGACGGCGGCGTCGCCCTTGGCGTGGCCGCGCGCCCACTCGATCTTCCCGGCGGGGCCCTGCGTGATGGTCCACTCACCGTCGGCGTCGCTCGCGTGCAGGTGGATCGTGGCCCCCTCCACGCCGAGTTCGGCCAGGGATCTGGTGACCCACGTGGCGGACGGCAGGTTGTGGAGGAACTCCTCGACCCCGTCGACCGCGGTCCCCGCCGGGATCTCCGGGTCGGCGCCGAGCGCGAGCTCGGCGTCGGCCCGGTGCACGACCAGCTCGAAGAGCATCCGGCGCGGCCACCAGGACGCCCGCCCGTCCGGCCCCCACGTCCACACCCGCGTGGCCGGGTCGGTGTCACGCAGCACCTTCAGCAGCTCCTCCGCGCCCGCCGTCAGCCAGGCGGCGTCGCCGCTGCGCCCCTCGGCCAGCCCGCTGGGCACCTGCCGCGACCAGATGCGCTCCTGGACCCGGTCGCGCAGCACGTGCGCCGCCCAGCGATGGGTCTGGCCGACGTGCGTGATGAGTTCGGCGATCGTCCATCCCGGGCACGTGGGCACCGGGACGGACAGATCGCCGGCCAGGGCCGCCAGCCGGGCGGCCTCCGTCCTGATCTGGGAGTGGTAGTCCGTCACCCGGCCCAGCTTAGGCCGCCGGGCAGCTCGCGCCCTTCGCCGGCACCTTCCCGTCGATCAGGTACGAGTCCACGAGCCCCTGGATGCACTTGCTGCCCGACAGGTACGCCCCATGGCCCTCGCCCTCGTACGTGACCAGCGTCGCGGTCTTGAGCTGGGCCGTCAGCTTGGGCGCCCACTCGTACGGCGTGGCCGGGTCGCCCTTGCCGCCCACCACCACGATCGGCGCGGAGCCGGTGGCGTTCACGTGCCGGGCCTCGTCGCTGCCCTTGGCCGGCCACACGCGGCACAGCCCGCCCGAGCCCTCGCTGCCGAACATCGGCGAGATCTTCAGCGCGGCCTGCTCGGTGCGCCGCAGCGTCGCCTCGTCGGGCCGCTCGGCGGTGTCCACGCAGGTGATGGCCGGGAAGCTGGTCATCTGCGTGGAGTAGGTGCCGTCCGTGCTGCGGCCGGTGTAGGAGTCGGCCAGGTACAGCAGCGCCTCCCCGTTGCCCTTCAGCGCCCCCGACAGCGCCTCCTCCAGGAACGGCCAGGTCAGCTCCGAGTAGAGCGCGGCGGCCACGCCGGTGGAGGCCAGGCCCTGGGTCAGCTCGCGGCCCTTGACCTGCAGCGGATTGGCGGCGAGCTGGTTCATCAGGTTCTCGACGTTGGTGTTGGCGGTGGGCACGTCCTTGCCCAGGTCGCAGGTCTCCTTGACGCAGGCGCGCAGGAAACTCTCGTACGCCTGCTGGAAACCGCGCGTCTGCGCGATCGTGCGCTGCTCGAAGGTGACCGTCGGGTCGAGCGGCGCGTCGAGCACCATGCGGCCCACCTTCTTGGGGAACAGGGTGGCGTAGACGCCGCCGAGTTGCGTGCCGTACGACATGCCGACGTAGTTGAGCTTGGCGTCGCCGACGGCGGCGCGGATGCGGTCCATGTCGCGGGCGGCGTTCACGGTGCCGACATAGGGCAGGACCTTGCCGGAGTCCTGCTCGCAGAGCGAGGCGAAGCGCTTGTTGGCCGCCTCGATCGCCTTGTCGGTCTGGTCGTTCGGCGGCAGCGTGTCGAGGGCGGTGAAGCGGTCCATCTCGGCGCCGTCGCCGCAGCGCACGCCCGAGCTGCGCTCGACGCCGCGCGGGTCGAAGCTGATCAGGTCGTAGCGGGCGCGCAGCGTGGTGAGCGCCTTGGCGGCCTGGTCGAGGGTGTCCACGCCGGACGCGCCGGGGCCGCCGAAGTTGAACAGCATGGAGCCGAGCCGTTGCTCCTTGCCCGTGGCCGGCACCTTGATCAGCGCCAGGTTCAGCTTCTCGCCGTCGGGTTTGGCGTAGTCGAGGGGCACCGAGATCGTGCCGCAACGTACGGAGGCGTCCTGGCGGGCCGGCGGCTCCCCGTCAGGACGCTTGATGTCGGTGCACGGACCCCAGTTGACCTGGTCGGAGGCGACGGTGGGGTCCGGGGTGGGCCCGGCGGCCGGTTCCGCGGGCGCGGTGGAGCAACCGGCGGCGGCCGTCAGGAGCAGAGCGGCGGCTGTAACGCGACGCATGACAAATTTCCCCTCAACATCTCTCAGGGGGGAAGTAGTGCCCACAATACGTGACCGTGCACCTAACCCGGGTGAGGCGGCACGTACCCCTCCTGAACGTGCCGCCTCACCCGGACATGACGGCGCTCCCGCGAAGGACATTCGCGGGAGCGCCCAGGCTGGATGACTCAGACTCCCATGGACTGGGTGTCGTTGCTCTCCGCGCCGCCGGCCTCGGTGACGCCGTTCTTGAGGTGGTAGCGGGCGATGGCCTCGCGCAGCACCTCGCCGTCGAGCTCGCCCCGGTTGACCAGGCTGGTCAGCACGGCCAGCGTGATCGAGGCGGCGTCCACGTGGAAGTGGCGGCGCAGCGCCGAGCGGGTGTCGGACAGGCCGAACCCGTCGGTGCCCAGCGAGGACCAGTCACCCGGCACCCACTGCGCGATCTGGTCCTGGACGGCCTTCATGTAGTCGCTGACGCCCACGAACGGGCCCTGGGCCTGCGAGAGGACCCGGGTGACGTAGGGGACGCGCTTGTCCGCCTCAGGGTTGAGCAGGTTGTGCTCGTCGCACGCCAGCGCGTCGCGGCGCAGCTCCGACCACGACGTGGCCGACCACACGGTGGCCGACACGCCCCAGTCCTCGGCCAGCAGCCGCTGCGCCTCCATCGCCCACGGACCCGCCACGCCGGAGACCAGGACGTTGGCCTTCGGGCCCGGCGTCTGCGGGCCGTCGGCGAACTTGTACAGGCCCTTGAGCAGGCCCTGCACGTCGAGGTCGGCCGGCTGGGCCGGCTGCAGGTAGGGCTCGTTGTAGACGGTCAGGTAGTAGAAGACGTCCTCCGGCTGGTCGCCGTACATCCGGCGCAGGCCGTCCTTGACGATGTGCGCCACCTCGAACGCCCAGGACGGGTCGTAGGCGACGGAGGCCGGGTTCGTGGAGGCGATGAGCGGGGAGTGACCGTCCTCGTGCTGCAGGCCCTCGCCGTTGAGCGTGGTGCGGCCCGCGGTGGCGCCCAGCAGGAAGCCGCGGCCCATCTGGTCGCCCATCTGCCACATCTGGTCGCCGGTGCGCTGCCAGCCGAACATCGAGTAGAAGATGTAGATCGGGATCATGTGCTCGCCGTGCGTGGCGTACGCGGTGCCGGCCGCGATCGTCGAGGCCATCGAGCCCGACTCGCTGATGCCCTCGTGCAGGATCTGGCCCTGCGTGGCCTCCTTGTACGACAGCAGCAGCTCGCGGTCGACGGCCTCGTACGTCTGGCCGTGCGGCGAGTAGATCTTGGCCGTCGGGAACATGGCGTCGAGGCCGAACGTGCGGGCCTCGTCGGGGATGATCGGCACGAACCGGTGGCCGATCTCCTTGTCGCGCATGAGGTCCTTCAGCAGCCGGACGAAGGCCATGGTGGTGGCCACCTGCTGCTTGCCCGAGCCCTTCTGGAAGGTGCCGTAGACCTCGTCGCCGGGCAGCTTGACCGGCTTGGCGCGGATGACCCGCTTGGGCAGCACGCCGCCGAGCGCGGCGCGGCGCTCCTTCATGTACTGGATCTCGGGGTCGTTCTCGCCCGGGTGGAAGTAGGGCGGCAGGTCGCCTTCCAGGGCCGAGTCGGGGATCGGCAGGTAGAGCCGGTCCCGGAACTCCTTCAGCTCGGCCTTGGTGAGCTTCTTCATCTGGTGGGTGGCGTTGCGCGCCTCGAAGTCCTTGCCGAGCGTCCAGCCCTTGATGGTCTGGGCGAGGATCACGGTCGGCTGGCCGACGTGCTCGCGGGCCGCCTTGAACGCCGCGTAGACCTTGCGGTAGTCGTGGCCGCCGCGCGACAGCTTGCGGATGTCGTCGTCGGTCAGGTGCTCGACCATCTTGCGCAGGCGCGGGTCGGAGGCGAAGAAGTGCTCGCGGATGTAGGAGCCCGACTCGACCGAGTAGGTCTGGAACTGGCCGTCGGGCGTGGTGTTCATCTGGTTGACCAGCACGCCGTCGACGTCGGCCGCCAGCAGCGGGTCCCAGTCGCGGCCCCACACGACCTTGATCACGTTCCAGCCGGCGCCGCGGAAGTACGACTCCAGCTCCTGGATGATCTTCCCGTTGCCGCGCACCGGGCCGTCCAGCCGCTGCAGGTTGCAGTTGATCACGAACGTGAGGTTGTCGAGCTCCTCACGCGCGGCCAGGCCGATCGCGCCGAGCGACTCGGGCTCGTCCATCTCGCCGTCGCCCAGGAACGCCCATACGTGGCTGCGGCTGGTGTCCTTGATCTCGCGATTGAGCAGGTAGCGGTTGAACCGCGCCTGGTAGATCGCGCCGATCGGCCCCAGACCCATGGAGACCGTCGGGAACTCCCAGAAGTCGGGCATGAGCCGAGGGTGGGGGTAGGAGGGCAGGCCGTGGAAGCCGTGCGACAGCTCCTGACGGAAGGCGTCGAGCTGCGCCTCGTTGAGGCGGCCCTCGAGGAATGCGCGGGCGTAGATGCCCGGCGCCGCGTGCCCCTGGAAGAAGACCTGGTCGCCCGACTCGCCGTGGTCCTTGCCGCGGAAGAAGTGGTTGAAGCCCACCTCGTAGAGCGAGGCGGCCGAGGCGTAGGTGGCGATGTGGCCGCCCACGTTGGTGCGGGCGTTGGCCCTGGACACCATGACGGCCGCGTTCCAGCGGATGTAGGCGCGGATGCGCCGCTCGACGTGCTCGTCGCCCGGGAACCAGGGCTCGCGCTCCGGCGGGATCGTGTTGATGTAGTCGGTGCTGCGCAGGCCCGGCACGCCCACCTGGTGCTCGCGGGCCCGCTCGAGCATGCGGAGCATGAGGTAGCGGGCTCTGGTGCGGCCTTCGGTCTTGACGACGTTGTCGAGAGACTCGAGCCACTCGTTGGTCTCACTGGGGTCGACATCAGGCAGTTGGCTGGGTAGGCCGTCGCTGATGATCGAGAATCGCTGGCGTCCGGAAGCCACTGGGTCTCGCCTTCCGAGATGGACTGATGTCTGGTCTGGGTCGCCTTCCATCCTGGTCGCTAGCCGTAGAAAACGCATCTCTACTGGCTGGTAACCAGAGTGTCCCTGCTGGCAGGGCCATCTACGATGGCCTAGACCACCGATGGTAGGACGAATCGCCACCAAAGGTTACATCCCGGGAGCAATTTAACAAGACAGGAAAACGGACGAAATTTCGCTCGAATCCCTGACACGCCCGTGATGCCTCCTCTGTAGCTCGTAGCCTCCCCGTGAGGACGCTTCTCACTCGCGGCGGGCGAGTCTAGCCGCCTCACCTGGAGACCAGGCTGTGTGCCCCTGGAGCGGCAGGTCGGACGGTGGCCGACGGCCTCGTGCGACGGCCCGCGTGCGGGGTCCGTTCGCCCCGTGCCGGTGGGGATCGGCGTGGTGTGTGACACGTTCCATCCTCACTGTCTCTCCGCGCCGGCCATCACGCTGGTCGTTCCCGCGCCCGGGCGTGTCTCCGCCGACTGTGAGCGGGTGGAACAGGTGTGGTGCGATCGTCCCGGGATCCTCGCGGGATCGTGCCATCACCGATCCGGGACCGGTCCGGGATCTGTCCGGACGCTCCGCAGCCGTTCCGGGACAGCCTCGGACAGCTGGGGCGAAAACCCCATCGCCTCGCCCGCTCCGCGCCCGTGTCGGGTAACGATCTGGTCATCTTTCGGCGGCCCCCTCAGGTCGGGGCAAAACTTCTGAATCGCTCTTTTCGTCCGGCTATCCGCGTACCAATGTGGGAGGTATGAATGCGACGGTTGGCGACCGGCTCCTGATGCACGGGAATACCGTTGGCGAAAGGGACCGGAGCGGCGTAATCACGGAGGTGCAGGGCACGAACGGCGGCCCGCCGTACGTGGTGCGGTTCGACGACGGGCACACGGGGCTGGTGTTTCCGGGGCCCGATACCGTCATCGTGCCTAAGTAGGATTTCCATGTGAGATCTGAAATCATCTCTGTGGCCACGGGTTCACGGGAGACGGTGCACGACATCACGGCCGCGTGCGCCGATTTCGTACGGGCCCAGGGCGACGACGGGCTGCTGCACGTGTTCGTGCCGCATGCGACGGCGGGCATCGCCCTGCTGGAGTTGGGCTCCGGCAGCGACGACGACCTGCTGGCGGCGCTGCGTGACGTGCTGCCCGCCGACGACCGGTGGCGTCATGCCCATGGGTCCAGGGGGCACGGGAGATCACACGTGATGCCCGCGCTGATCCCGCCGTACGCGACCATCCCCGTGCTGGATGGGCGAATGGCGCTGGGCACATGGCAGTCCGTGGCGCTGATCGACCTCAACGTCGACAACCCGCAACGCCAGGTTCGCCTGTCGTTTTTGTCTGATTGATTCTGGCCGACTACGGCCGTACCCGTGGCGACCGTTGACGACTGAGGGTCACAGCGTGTGGACTGTGCCGAAGCGATAAACCGCATAAGCGGGGCCACTCAAGCAGGAGGGATAAACGTGAGCGCGACCGCGGGTCAGGCGCAGGGCGAGCGCGGCCTGGCCGAACGGCTCGGCCTCAAGCCGGGTCAGGTGGTGCAGGAGATCGGTTGGGACGAGGACAGCGACGAAGAGCTTCGTGAGTCCATCGAAAGCCTGACCGGTAACGAACTGCTGGACGAGGACAGCTACGACGTCGTGGACGTCGTGCTGCTGTGGTGGCGCGACGGCGACGGGGATCTCTTCGACGCCCTGACCAGCGCCATGCGAGCACTCGCCGATGGCGGCCAGATCTGGCTGCTGACTCCCAAAGCGGGGCGCGGGGGCCATGTGGAGCCCAGCGACATCGGGGAGGACGCCGCCACAGCGGGTCTCTCGCAGACGAGCAGCATCTCGGCCGCACCCGACTGGTCCGGGACCAGGCTCGTCCCGCCGAAGGGCAAGAGGTAGGGAGCCCGCGGCGCCTGCCGTACGGCAGGATGACGACTGTGAACGCACATCCTGCCGAGGTCGGCGCCCCGGCTCCGGATTTCGAGCTGCAGGACCAGCACGGCACCCCGGTGAGCCTGGCTCAGTTCCGGGGCGAGAAGGTCGTGCTGGTCTTCTACCCGCTGGCCTTCAGCGGGATCTGTCATGGCGAGCTGTCCGCCCTGCGCGATCGTCCGATCGAGGGCGCGCGGCTGCTGACCGTGTCCGTCGACTCCGTCTTCACGCAGCGTGCGTGGGCGGATCGTGAGGGTTATCCGTTCTCGATGCTCTCTGACTTCTGGCCACACGGACAGGTCGCGCGGGCGTACGGTGTGTTCGATGAGACGAAGGGGACTGCCCGGCGGGGGACCTTCATCATCGACGGCGAGGGCGTGATCCGGTGGTCGGTGGTCAATCCGATCTCCTCCGCACGTGACGTCGCCGACTACGTCAAGGCACTTGCCGATATTTCGTGACTTCGCGGACTTCGTGATTTTCGGAGGGAAGGATGCCCTGCTACCGGTGCGGGGCCAGGCAGACGGACCCGGTGCGTGGCGCCAGCCCGTGGCGGCGCGGCGTACGCAACGAGGCCCAGGTGCTGATCTGCCCGGACTGTCAACGGCTGCACGACCTCGACCTCGACACCTGCTCCACGTGCGGGTCCACGACGCTGATCTGCCGGCTGGGCGAGGTGGAGTGCCGGGCCTGCGGGGCGGTGTGGCTGGCCCGCTCGTCGGAGACGCTCGACCCGGCGCCCGTCACGCCTCCGCCGGGGCTGTCGGCCGAGGTGGAGGCGGCGCTCAACCGGGTGCTCGGACGGACCTGAGCCGGCGGGTCCGGGCGGCTCTGTGGGCCCATGAGGGAGCTTGCGGGCGTTTGTCGGGCCTCGCCGGTGGCCAGGTGACTCACGGAGGTCCACGGGGGCGTGTGAGCGCGCAGGGCGCCGACGTGCGGGAAGAGGGCGCCGGAGCGCCGCACTCTTTCCAGACATTTGCTGAGCTGCGCTATCGTCTCCTTCCGTGTCCGCAATGAGTTCGTTCGTCGTCGCGCTCGACGTCGGTGGCACGTCCATGAAGGGCGGCCTGGTCAGCGAGTCCGGCGCGGTGCTGCTGAGCGAGCGGCGCCCGACCCCCCGCGCGGAGGGGCCGGAGGCGGTCGTGACCGCCATCTCCGGCTTCATCAGCCACCTGGCCGCCTCGGGCGACGGCAACCCGGCCGGTGTCGGTCTCGCCGTGCCCGGCCTGGTGACGGACAGCGCGGCCGTGTACGCGGCGAACCTCGGCTGGCGTGACGTCCCCGCGTCGAGCTTCACCACCCTCGACATCCCGGTGCTGCTGGGCCACGACGTCCGCACGGGCGGCCTGGCCGAGAGCATCCTCGGCGCGGGCCGCGGCCTCACGGACTTCCTGTTCCTGCCCATCGGCACGGGCATCGCCGGCGCCTCCGTCATCCGCGGCGAACCGTACGGCGGCTCCTCCGGCTGGGCCGGCGAGATCGGCCACACCCCGGTCTTCCCGGACGGCGAGGAATGCGCCTGCGGGCAGTTCGGCTGCCTGGAGACGTACGCGTCGGCGGCCTCCGTCGGACGCCGCTACAGCCAGCGGGCCGGCGTGGAGGGCGTCAAGGCCGAGCAGGTCGTCTCCTCGGACGACCCCATCGCCGTCGAGGTCTGGGACGAGGCCGTGGAGGCGCTGTCGCTGGCGCTGGCCACGTACACGCTGCTGCTGGACCCCTCGGTCATCGTCCTGGGCGGCGGCCTGGCCCAAGCCGGCCCGGCCCTGTTCGACCCGGTGCGCACCCGCCTGGTCAAGCGCCTGGCCTTCCGCGACGCGCCCCCGCTGGTCCCGGCGGCCCTCGGGGTGGACGCCGGCATGCTCGGCGCGGCCCTGCTCGGCTGGCGCGCGGCGGGGCGGCCTGAGCTGGGGCCCGGGTGGGCGGTGGATGTGCGATCGGGGCCTGCGGTGTCGTAAGGTGTAGTGCCGATCAGGGGCGGTTAGCTCAGCGGTAGAGCACTCGCCTTACAAGCGAGGGGTCACTGGTTCGAACCCAGTACCGCCCACCTGCGAAAGAGCCCCGTCTCCGATCATGGAAACGGGGCTTCGTGCCATTAACGTGCCATTAGCTCAGGCGAGCGGGCACTCCGGAAGATCCATCGTCATCGTCCGGGTCGCTTTGGTTGATCTTGTCATCCATGGAATCGGCGATCTTCCGGTCGGCCTCTGCGGTGCTGTGCTGATAGATCAGTGCGGCGCGGACTGAGTCGTGGCCCATTCGCTGCATGAGATCTTTGAGGCTCGCGCCGGAGTTGGCAGCGATCGTGTTACCGGTGTGTCGGAGATCGTGGAAGTGCAGGCCGGGGAAGCCGATCTTCCTGGTGTTCTTGTCCCACTTGGCCGCGCGGCGGAAGTTGCTGCACCGAAAAGGTTCCGCCTCGTGAGCCGGTGAAGATCAGCGCGTCGGCTTCCGGGGTGGTGAACTGATCAAGCGGCGGCGCGCCGCGCCGCCGTACGCCCCGCGCCGACGTCCCCGCGCCGCGCTGCGGCCTGGGGGCCGGTCACGGCGCAGGCGTCGCGCGGGGCATCGCCGCACGACCGCCGCGCCGTACCCAACGAATGCGCCGACCACCGGCACACCGCCGCGCCGTACAGTGCCGTCATGGACGAGTCGCCTCACATGGCGGACGACGAACCTTCTGCCTGCCCCGCATGCGGAGCCGGACCCGAGCAGTCCAGTGACCCGGACCGCATGTGGACCAGCGTCTGCTACTGCGGGCATCCGAGGTACTACGACTACAAGAGATGTCCTTGATCGGGACGCCGGAGTCTGACAGCACGGACACAGAGCTGTGCCGCAGTTCGCGAGGCGACCACTCCCGTCCGGTGAGTCCTGCCGCCTCCACGACCTTCCGGAAGTCGCGCCGTACGTTGTGCGCTGTGACGGGAGTGCCCGTGCGTGTGCAGAACACGAGATCCGTGACCTTCCACCGCTCTCCTGCCTTCTCCTGCGCGATGTCTTGGGTGTCCTTGAGCAGCCGCAGGGCTGCCACGCAGCGCTGGGTGACCAGAGGAGCGCCCTCAGCTCCTCCGCGCGAACGCCGATCAGCAGGGAGAGGACGATGTGGGCTCGCATGCGCTCGCCGCCCTGTTCCGCCTGCGTCAGGACGGCGAGAGCTTGAGTCAGCGTCAGGGCCTTGGAGGGACGTCCGGCGCGTCCTTCCGGGACGTCGCAGAGATCGACGACGTTCCGCTTCACCTTGTCTCGGCGCATCGCGCTCTTGACCGACCGGTTGAGGACGCCGTGGATCAGCTTGAGCGATCGGGTGCCCAACTCGCTGGTCTTGCCAGCGAGCCACTTGTCAACGTCCTCCACGGAGAGGTCGCGTAGCTTGCGAGCCCCGAGAGCAGGGATCACGTGCTTGCTGGCGTGGGTGTTGTACATCTTCACCGTGGCGTCCGACCGTGGGCCGAGGCCGTGCTCCAGCCAGTGGCGCACCGCGTCGGCCACGGTGTAGTGGGTCGGCGCGATGGCGAGGCCATCCTCGTAGCGGTGGCTTCCGGGTGTAGTGCTGGGGGTCACTTCAGCCTGGTCTCCGCCTCCAGGTTCGCGGCCAGTTCGGTCAACGTCTCCCCGCAACGGACGTTGGACAGCCCGCTTGCGCGAGGAACCAGGTCCCTGCGCATGGCCACCCATCCTCCAGCCAGGTCCTGAATGCGCCACGCCGGGTAGGCTCTGATCAACTGCTCCAAGGTCACGCGCACGGTGGCGCTCCGGCGACCGGCGTAGAGAGCGTTTGAGTCTTCCTCAGTTGGGCGTAGCGCAGCGCGACTCGGTGGGCGGCCTGAGCGGTGAGGGCGTCGGCCAGAGCCACGGCGGCGCGTTCCTCGGCCGTGAGAGGTCGGGTCGGTGGTTGCATGAGTGGGCTCCCATCACGTGCGGAGATGACGTAGCGTGACGGTATGTGTGGGCTGAGCTGCTGCCCCGGAAAGAAATTCCGGGTCCGTCGTAGGCGCCCGCTGAGGATGAGGGCATGCGGGGAATGACGAGCAACTTGTCCATTGGCCAGCGAGTGGCCTGGTATCGGCGACGCCGAGGTATGTCCCAAGACGTTCTGGCGGGGTTGGTGGGACGGACCGCTGATTGGCTGAGCAAGGTCGAGAACGATCGCATCACCTTGGACCGGCTGTCGGTCATCAAGTCACTGGCGAACGCGTTGGACGTGTCTCTCGGTGACCTGCTATCTGAGCTGCACCTATTCGAGTGGACGGATGAGAGCGGTGACCGGACGATTCCCGCGCTGCGGGCAGCGATCACCGATTATCGGCAGCTTTCGCCGATGGCCGAGGTGATCGTGAACGCGGAGCCGCCGAGTCTGGCCTCGTTGAAGAGCGCCATTGACGAAGTGTGGCGGGCATACCAGGGGGCCAGGTACAGCTATGTCATTAGGGTTCTTCCGGCGTTGGTCGGCGAAGCTCACCATGCCGCACGTGTTGGCGACGGCGATGCGCGCCTGTCGTCACTGGGTGCGCTCGGCCAGGTCTATCACGCTGCCGCCAGCATGCTGACCAAGGTGGGCGAGGCCGATCTCGCATGGATTGCCGCCGAGCGGGGCCTGACCTTCGCCCGGGATTCCGGCGATCAGCTCATCACGGCCTCATTGCTTCGCTGCGTCACGCATGCATTGCTGGCCAACGGCCGATACAGGGCAGCCAAGCAGCTCACCGTGGACGCCGCTGAACTGCTGTCTCCTGGTCTTCCGCTCGCCACACCCGAACTGCTGTCGGTGTACGGGACGCTATACCTCGCTGGGTCGATGGCGGCGGCGCGAGACGATGACCGGGATGCGACGCGTGCGTTCCTTGCCGAAGCGAGGAAGTCGGCGGTGCGGCTGGGCAGGGATGCCAACTATGTGTGGACGGCCTTCGGGCCGACGAACGTTCGCATCCACGAAGTGGCGACGGCGATCGAACTGGGAGACATCCAAGTCGCCGTAGATGTTGGGCCAAGGCTGGATACCAGTGGGCTTCCGGTCGAACGTCGCGCTCGCCATGGTCTCGCCGTGGCGCATGCCTTCAGCCTGCGGAACCGTACCGAAGATGCTCTGACGGCACTGTTGGAGGCTGAGACCATCGCGCCCGAGCAGGTGCGCCATCACTACCTCAGCCGTCAGCTCACGATGTCCTGGATCGGGAGGCAGAGAGGCAAGCCCGGCTTCCAGCTCGCCGCGCTCGCCCGGCGTCTGAAGATCGTGTGAGAGCAGGCCCTGTGGCGTAAGGTCGAGGCCGTGAATGATCAGGAGGCCGTGCGTTTCGCTCAGGCCAGCGCTGCCGCTGGAGTGCTGTTCTTCGATGACAGCGGGCGGGTGCTGCTCGTCCGGCCCACGTACAAGCCGTATCTGGACATCCCCGGTGGGTACGTTGAGCCGGGGGAGACTCCCTACGAGGCTTGCGTCCGGGAGGTAAGCGAAGAGCTGGGCATCCAGCCAACCATTGGCCGTCTTCTCGTAGCCGATTGGGCACCTCTCCCGCAGGAGGGCGACAAGGTTCTCTTCGTGTTCGACGGCGGCACCCTGGACGACGAGGAGATCAAGCAGATCAGGTTCGCCGACAAAGAGCTGAGCGCCTATGAGTTCCGTCGTGTTGATGAGCTGGACGGCCTGATGATCGAGCGTCTTGCCCGTCGTCTCAAGGCGGCTGCCATCGCCCGTGAGCAGGGCGAGACCATCTACCTAGAGCACGGCCGGACCGTCCCCGCTGAGTGACTGTCTGAGCGACAACGGCCCGGGACGAGCATGGACGGCGGGGGACCCAGGTGGAACGTTCGCCGAGGTGAGACCTGGAATCACCCGAGGTCCCGCCTTGTCCTGGCGAGCCTTACAAGCGAGGGGCCACTGGTTCCCGTACCGCCCACCTGCAGGACACCCCTTATCCCGTGATCGCGGATACCCCAAAGAGGCGATCTTGACGGATCGTCTTCTCGTCTGGGCCAAAGCGCGTCCACGACGACCGCCCCTCGAGCATCACCTTGTGGGCGTGCCGCAGCCTGCGGACCTTCAACCCGCTTGGCGCGAGCTCCTGGTCCGGGATCGCCGCACCGTTTCACGAGCCCCGGCCATGGAGTCTCCGCAAGGTCGGCGAGGATGGGGTGGCCAGGTCGATCCTTCGCGTCCGCCAGGACGTTCACAGTTACGTGACGGCGCGGGGGGCGATTTGAGCGATGCGCTGGTGGGACAAGCCGAGAGCGCTGCCGATGTCGCGGACGGTCCAGCCCTGGCCGGCGAGCAGGTGGGCGGCATGAATGACCGCGGCCCGCTCGGCCTGCTCGGCGTGGAACCGGGCAGTGCGCGCCTCGACGACGGCGTGCAAGGCGTCAGCCGCGTCCGGATCTGCGGGAACGACGGCCACACCTACGTCGTCACTGTCGAGGAACTCGGCGACGCAGTGGAGGACGTTGCTTCCCAACTGGTTCCACGTGGCGCCCTGTGCCTCTACGACGTGGCCGCCGGGCAGGTCCTTGACGGTGGCCGTCCAGTACGTGCCCGTGCGCGTGGCTGTGGCGAGGTAGCCGGCGACCTCGATGGCCTCGACCTGGTCGAAGTCCTGCGGGATGTCGTCCCGAGCGAAGATCGCATCGCGGAATGAACTCACGACAGCGAATCTAGTGAGACGGCCGGATGGTGTCTGGCGCACCGGACGAAAGCTGTCTGCATCGCCAGCCATCCGGGGCTCCGCCGCTGTGCCCTTCTTACTTGCCGAGCGCCTCGGCCGCGGTCTGTAGCGCCGCCACCAGTTCGCGCATGCGGTCCGGGAGCGCTTCGAGGACGTCGGCGAGGTCTGCGGCCACGGCGGGGTCTACGTCGCGGAACCGCTGACGGCCGTCGCCGTTGGCGCGGGCGAGCCGGACAACCGGCTCGCACCCGGGCGCCTGACCGATGGGACAACCCGGCCTCGACACCTTGGATGCGCCACGGGGCGAACTGCCCGGCGGCCCACCCGTGCACCTCGGGATGCAGGCGCAGCGTGACGTCGTTGAGCGTGTGCAGCAGGGCGACCACGGCGTACGCGTCCACCTCGTCGGCGGGCCGCCAGGTCCTGCGCCCGCGTCGCCGGGGGCCGTCCATCAGCCACCGCCAGCCGTCGCGAGCTCGACGGTGAGGCTTCTGATCTGCGAGGGATTCAGCGGCGAGGGATTCAGCGGCGAGGGACGGCGCTGGGGCTGGAAGCCCTCGTGAAGCTCATGTCCATCCAGTGCCGCCAGTTTGAGCCGTTGTCCGTGCGCTGCCATTCAGCCGTCATGGAGTCGCCGTCTTCGGCGATCACCAGCGTCGCCCGCTCCGTCTCACCGGCGAACGTCCAGGCACCCTCGTCGTCGACGCTTGCCCGCATGGTGATGAAGTTGCCGTGATTGTCGAAGGAGCGCATGGGGTAGGTCCGGCTCGCTGGATCGTAGGGCCCGATCATCTCGATGACCTCGACGTGCTCCTCATTCATGTGCACGTCCACACGGTGAATGAGGAAGTGCTCGCCCGCCAGCCACTCGTAGGTGTCCGACCCGGCGATGTGGATCGCCGGGTCGATCGCGGTGGCCGCTATACGCCCCTGCGAACGCCAACGGCCAACCAGCGCATTCAGGCGCTGGTTCTCCCGTCGCGGGGCACGGGTGCTGTCGTCTCCTGACATGGTGAATCCTCGCCATCGATAGAGTGTAAGATGTTGCTTAAACACTTACATGCTCTCCCGGCAGTGCGCAAACGAAGGCGGTGGCCCATGGACGACGCGCTTCGCGCTGTGGCGGACCCGACCCGCCGCGCCATCCTCGTCCTGGTGCGGGATCGCGAGGTATCGGCAGGCGAGATCGCCGAGCGCTTTCCCGCAATCAGTCGCCCTGCGGTATCCCAGCATCTGCGAACGCTGGCAGCAGCCCGCCTCGTCGACGTCCGCCGCGCAGGCAATCGCCGCTTCTATCGGCTACGTCCGGAGGGGCTGGCCGAGGCGGTGACGTTCCTGGAGACGATGTGGTCCGCCTCGCTCAGCCGCCTCCAGCACGAAGCCGAGCGAGAAGAACGCGCGCACACTGGTGACCAGGACGTGAAGGGATCGTTGTGAGCAGGACGATTGAGCAGACCTTGCACATCCGTGCGCGTCCCGAGACGGTCTGGCGGTTCTTCACCGACCCGGCACGCCTGGCGCAATGGTGGGGAACGGCCGAGCTGGACGCCCGCCCCGGTGGCACCTTGCAGGTTGCGATGCACGAGGGCCCACGCCCGGTGATGCGCGGACGGTTCGTGGAGCTCGTGCCGTACGAACGTCTCGTCTTCACCTTCGGCTGGGAGGCCACACCGGGAGCGCCCGACATGGCACCAGAGGCATCCCGAGTCGAAGTCACCCTGACCCCGGACGGTGATGGCACCGAGCTCACCCTGCGCCACAGTGGTCTGCCGACCGTACTCGAAGAGGAGACCAGCGATGGCTGGGCGCACCTGCTCCATCGTCTGGGCGAAACGGCAGAACGCCAGGAACCCCGCTGAACCTGGTCGAACATAGCCGCCTGCTAATTGTTGCGCGTGGGAGTATTTGTCCCTGAACGCAAAAGTGGCCCTTCACCGCTTCCACAACTGCGAACCCGGGAGTCTCTATGCCGCAGAGCCCCGACCGGCCGCCGTCCTGACCTACTCGATTGAGCGCCAGGCGGGTCTGCCGCGTTCTTCTTCAGGCATCCAGCGCCGACCGAACGACCAGGCCGGGCTTGCCGGTGACTGGTCTTGAGCAAGGCCCATCGAACAGCCCAGCGCCATCCGCCTTGGAATCCCTTGGCCGACGCGATGAGAGAGGTGACGGCGGCGAGCAGGCCGAGGACTACGCCTCTCATTTCGTGATCGTGGAGATGCCGGAAGGGACGAGACGGAGGATTTTGAAGGCGGCGGCTCATTAGGGTGAGGCGTCCGGCTCACTGATCTTCTTCGGGAAGTGTCATATGTTCCGTCGTTATCGTTCAGGCGTTCCCGCTCTCCTGGTCGCAGGCGCCTACCTCGTCGCGCTGGCTGCGGCCGTCGTGGTCGCGCTCGCCGTCGGTGATCTCGGTGCGTTGTGGTGGATGGCGTTGTTCGCGGCGCCGGACGCGAGCATGCAGGTGACGTGGTTCAACGTGCTGCTGCCGACCCTGGCGGGGGTGGTGGTGGCCTGGGCGCTGTGGGAGTGTCTGCGCGGGCCGCTGGCCGGGCCGGCGGCGGAGCAAGGCCGGGGCATCCGGCGTTTACGCCTGGTGCTGTACGTGGCGGCGGCGTTCTCCCTGGTCAGTCCGTTCCTGGTGGCCTGGACCTGGTGGGGGGTGGTGATCGCGCTCGTGCCCACGTTCGCGGTCGCGCTGCTGCTCTCCCTGGCAGTGGGACGTACTCGAAGGCATGTCCTCATCCTGCTGATCTGCGGCGGCCTGGGATACGGGGGCGCTGCCGTCGACTTCGGGCTGAGGTTGTCCGGGTATGAGGTCGGAGGTCTTTCGCTCGTCGCCGCCTTCGCGTCCTTGATCTGGAACGTGCTGGTCCTGCGGGCGCAGTGGGACGACGACCGCTGGCAGCGGGCCACCGTCAAGTACGGCATCCTCGCTGTGGTGTTGCCCTTCATGCTCATGCTGGTGGGCGGGCTGAGCGGAGTGCCGGCGGAGGTCTACGGGGACGCCGCGACGGTCGTCGGTGTCCTGGTGGTGGTCTGGCTGGCCCGGTCGGCCCATGATCTTGACGCGCCCGTCGGCGTGCCGGAGCCCTCCGGGCAGGCGGCCTGAGGCGGCGGGAGGGCGGGAACGGGCCGCAGGCGGTGTCGTGGTGGGGCTTCGTCTGACTCGACAACGCCTGGGCCCGCGCCTCCGTGGGAGAACCGGGGCTGTCCGCCGTTCTAGCGCCGCACCATCGACCACGGGCCGTCCGCGGACACCACGGCGTACCGCGTGCCAGGTGGGAGCGGAATGCCGCCCTTGTAGGCGCCGACCTTGTTGGCGAGCAGGTCGCTGCGCCGGCCCCGCGAGTCCAGGCCCCACACGGAGAAGTGGCCGGCGCCTGAATGGCGGATGCGCAACGTGTGGAGGCCGTTGCTCGGCTTGGAGAGGCGTATCACGTCGTCGGTGTCGCCGGAGGTGGTGATCGACCAGGAGCGCGCCTTGCTCAGCGGGAGAAGCTGGATCCGCCACGGGCCGTCGGCGCTGATCTTGAGGGCGGCCAGCCGGTCGCCGGAGTCCGTGTTGTAGACGGTGGTCCCCTCGTAGGCGCCGACGTGGTTGGCAAGGAGTTGCCGCTCGTTGCCGGAACGGTCCAAGCCCCAGATCGAGAAGTAGCCGTCGCCGTCGTGGACGATTTTCGCGATGCCGGGTGTGGTGGTGGCGCGGATTCGCTGGACGTGGTCGCCGTCCCCACGGTAGGTGGTGGCCGCCTCGGCGGGAGAGGCGGAAAGGAACGTTCCGACGACCGCGGCCAGCACGGCGAGGATGCGTAAGCGCATGGCGTGACTCCAGAGACAGAAGACGTGGACGAGATTGGACGCCACGCCAGGCGGTTCGGTGTACACGCGCTTACGGAGGGTTTCGCCGGGAGCTCCCGCCGCATTTGCCTACATGGTGCATGGACGTATCACGCGGGCGATGCGGCAGGCGGCGTGGGGAGCGGCCGAGACCATGGCGTCGGCCGAGGTGGAGGAGCCCGCGCCGGTGTTCGGCGAGGCGCCGGCCAGGATGACGGCGGCCGGGGTCGATCCGGTGGACGTCCGCTCGGGGCCGCGCGCGCACGAGGCAGGGACGCGGACGCTGAGGGCGGCGCGATTCCCGCGGCAGAGCGGGGATCAGCGGGGGCGGGGG
>NZ_SSXE01000076.1 GCF_021699195.1 Nonomuraea sp. MG754425
CGCACGGTGGAAGGGCCGGCCCAGGTTCTCCAGCCGTGTCGAGACGACCGCGTCCGCGCCCTGCTCCCTGGCCGCCGCCATCAGCAGCCGGCGCGCCTGGGCCGGCCCTTCCACCGTGCGCACGGCCAGCTCGCCCAGCTCCCGGGCGACGTCGCGGCCCGGCGGGGACGGCTCGGCGGTGACCGTCACGACCCGCCAGACCGAACGTTTCTGCAACCGTCCCGAGAGCTGCAGCCCGGCCTCCCTGTCCAGCGGCGACGGACCGGCGACGCCGAGCCGGTCGGCGAGGTCGCCGACGTACAGGTCGAAGGCCGCCTCACCGAGCGCCGCGAACTGCTCCATCGAGGTACGCCCCTGCCGCACCGCGTAGAGCACGACGGTCACGCCCGCGACCGCCGACGGCCACCACCACCAGCCGCCGGCGACGTACACCAGGCCCCACCCGCACAAGGACGCGGCGAAGCCGTGCCGCTCGCCACCGCGTTGCAGCTCGGCCCGCACCTCGGCGGGGACGACCAGGAGCACGGCGGGCCAGGAGGCGACCCGGTCGAACCGGTAGTACTCCCACAGCCGCGTGTCGAGCGCCCGGATCCGGTCGCCCATCCAGGTGGGGCATCGGGGCGGGACGAGGCCGACGCGGTCGCGGGCGGCCAGCGCCGCGGAGCGGTCGCCGGTGGCCTGCTCGAAGGCGGTGTTGCGGCGTTCCCACCGCTCCCAGCGCCACCGGGTGAGCACCCGCGCCAGGGGCGACAGCGGCCACCAGCGCCATTCCCCGAGCCACAGCCACCGCACGCACAGCGCCAGCAGCCGGGCGGCCAGCCCGGCGGCCACCGCCCCGGCGACGAGCCAGGCCAGCGTCTGCGCCGCCTGCCCCTTGCCGGCGTCCTGGGCCAGCCGCCCGATCCGGGCCACCAGCGCCGCCACGTCCAGGCCGTTGCGATGGCCGACGGCCAGCAGCGCCACCAGCAGCAGGCCGGGCAGCACCACACCGGTCAGCCAGCGGTCGGGCAGCCGCTTGCCGAGCTCGGACAGCAGCCCCGACACCTCAGGACTCTTTCAGCTTGCGCCCGGCGACCGCGCAGACCGGGACGGCCACTCCCGGCTCCTCGATCGGCCGGAACTCCCGCCCGCACAGCCCGGAAGGGCAGCGATAGACGAAGTCGAGGGGACGCCGTTCGCCGGGAAACGGAGCCCAGTCGCGGTATCCGCCGAGGAGGCCGCCGACCATGCCCTCGCCTTCCATGGCCGCGTCGAGCTCCTCGAACAGGTCGCCGAGGCCAGGCTCGCGGCGCCTGATCGCCAGGCGGACGCGTTCGATCAGGTCCGTGTCGAGCATCAGTTCCATCAGGGCCTCGTGCTGGCGGCAGAACTGCTGGACATACTCCTCGATCATGGTGCGGAGCCTAACGATCCGGATTGTCGCTGACTTGCGAGCGGCTTGACCGGCCGGCTCGCTGCTCAGGCCGCGCGCGGCCTCGGTAGTCTCTGGGAATCGTGGGTTCGGGATCGGTACGGAGGCCGTGGATGGCGTGGTTGGCGCGGGGTTCGAGCCGGTTGTACGGCCTGATGGTGCTGTCGGCCGTGGTGGTGCTGGTCGCGGACCAGGTCACCAAGTTCTGGGCGGTCGCCGCGTTGTCCGGCGGCGAGCGGCTCGCCGTGATCCCCCCGCTGATCCACTTCCGGCTGCTGTACAACGCCGGCGCCGCGTTCTCCACCGGCACCGGCGTGACCTGGGTGTTCACCCTGGCCGCGGCGGCGGCCGTCATCGGCGTGCTCTACATCGCGCGCCGCCTGGCCTCCGCGGGCTGGGCGTTCGGGCTGGGGGCGCTGCTCGGCGGCGCGGTCTCCCACCTGGGCGACCGGCTCTTCCGCGAGCCCGGTTTCGCCCGCGGGCACGTCGTCGACTTCATCGACTACGGCCCGTTCGTGGGGAACGTCGCCGACATCGCGCTCTTCTGCGCGTGCGTCGCGATGATGGTGCTCAGCCTGCGCGGGGTGCCGCTCGCCGGGGCTCCGCGCGAGGAGTCCGCCTAGTACGGGCCGGGAGCGGCCGTCAGCCTCGGCGGCGCGCGCGGCTCAGCATGACCAGCCCGGCGATGAACGACACGAGCAGGATCGGCGACAGGATCGCGAGGGCGCCCCAGACGAAGATGCCGAGATAGCCGAGCGCGGACGAATTGTACGTCGGGTCGCTGTCAGCGGCCGCGAACAGCCCGAACCCGAGGACGAGACCGGTCACCGCGAGCGCGACCGGCGTCCACAGGAGCACGCGGGCCCACACCCGGTACGCCCGGCTGCGGACACGCCCGGCCGGCGGCACGTGGGGCTGCGGGGGATACCCAACGGAATCGCTCATGTCGCATTTGTATCAGCTCGTTGGGCCTCGCCCGGTACCGCCGGGGCCGGTCGCGGGGAGGATGCGTTCGCCGCCGAGGTGCCGTCCCGTCGGGGGGCCTGGTGCTACGGTTGGCTCGCAAATTCGCGCGTTGGGGGACATATGTTAGGGATTGTCCGGCCGTGTCGGCACGCCCTGTGCAAGGGGCTCTACGCCGACTGGATGGGCCACCTGTGCGGGCTCTGCCTGGCGCTCCGCGACGAGCACGGACACCTGTCGCGCCTGGTGACCAACTACGACGGCCTGCTCGTGTCCGTCCTCACCGAGGCCCAGTCGCCGGCGTCCGCGTCGCGCCGGAGGGCGGGCCCGTGCGCGCTGCGCGGCTTCAAGAGCGCCGACGTGGTGGAGTCCGAGGGGGTACGGCTGGCGGCTTCGGTGTCGCTGCTCCTGGCGGCCGGCAAGGTGCGCGACCACGTGTCGGACGGGGACGGCGCGTACGCCCGCCGCCCGGTCGCCGCCGGCGCGACCCGTCTGGCGGGCCGCTGGTCCTCGGCCGGCACGGCCACGGCCGGCGCGCTGGGGTTCGACCCCACCCCGCTGACGGCGGCGGCCGACCGCCAGGCCCTGCTGGAGCGCGTCCCCGCCCAGGCGTCCCCGAGGAGGGGCCTGCCGGAGCTGACGGTGCCGACGGAGGACGCCGTGGCCGCCGCGTTCGCGCACACCGCGGTGCTCACGGGCCGGCCGCACAACCGGGAGGCCCTGGAGACGGCCGGGCGCGGATTCGGGCGGCTGGCCCACCTGATCGACGCGGTCGAGGACCTGGCCGACGACCGGGCGTCCGGGGCGTACAACCCGCTGGCGGCCACCGGCACCGGCCTGGACGAGGCGCGCCGCCACTGCGACGCCGCGCACGCCGAACTGCGCGCCGCCGTGGACGAGCTGGACCTGCCCCGCCCCGCCCTGACCCGCGCCCTGCTGGTCCGCGAGACCGGCACCGCCATCTCCCGAGCCTTCACCACCGCCGGCACGCACACCCCCGGCCACCCACCCGGCCATCCCGGCGCGCCCCCCGAGGGACGGCCGCCGAAACGGGATCCCGGCGGGCTGCTGTCAATGGCCTGCGCCACGATGACCTGCTGCACCTGCGGCCTGTACCGGCCCGCCTGGGACGAGGAGCACGAAAGCTCCTGCTGCAGCCGCCTCGACTGCTCCGGCTGCGACTGCTGCGGCAACTGCGGCAACTGCTCCTCCTGCTGCCCCGGCGAAAACTGCTGCTGCGACGGCTGCAGTTGCGACGGCTGCAGTTGCGACTGCGGCTGACCACCACGGGAATCACGCCGGCAGATCATGGGCCGGAGGTCACGCCTGTAGATAGTGCAGGACGGCGAGGACACGGCGGTGGTCGTTGTCCGACGGGGGCAGGGCGAGCTTGGTGAAGATCTGCGTCACGTGTTTCTCCACCGAGCCGTACGACAGGAACAGCGCGCCGGCGATGGCGTTGTTGGAGCGCCCCTCCGCCATCATCGCCAGCACCTCGCGTTCCCGGGGAGTGAGCGTGCCCAGGGCCTCCGCCCGCCTGCTGGCCCCCATGATCTGGGTGACGACCTCGGGGTCGAGGACGGTCTGCCCGGCCGCGATCCGGTCGAGCGCGGCCAGGAAGTCCTTGACGTCGGCGACGCGCTCCTTCAGCAGATAGCCCACCCCCTGGGCCCCGCCGGCGAGCAGTTGGGTTGCGTAGCGGGTCTCGATGTACTGGGAGAACACCAGCACGCCCGTCTCCGGGTGATCGCGGCGGATCAGGATCGCGGCGCGCAGGCCCTCGTCGGTGTGCGACGGCGGCATGCGCACGTCCACCACGGCGATGTCGGGACGGTGCTCCGCCACGGCGGCCCGCAGCGCGTCTCCGTCGCCCACGGCGGCGACCACCTCCCGGCCGCGCGAGGTGAGCAGCATGCACAGGCCCTCCCGGAGCATCACGGCGTCCTCGGCGATCACGATCCGCATGGGCCGTCCCTTCAGGTGCGCGTTCACAGGTGCAGCGGTAGTTCGACGGTGATGACCGTAGGCCCTCCAGCCGGACTGTGGACGTCGAGCGTGCCGTCCACCGTCCGGACCCGGGCGGCCAGGCCGTGCAGCCCGGATCCGGTCCGCATCGCCGCGCCGCCGACGCCGTCGTCCCGCACCCGCAGGGACAGCAGGCCGTCTGCCGTCCGCGCCTCGACCGTGGCGTGGCCGGCGGCGCTGTGCTTGATCACGTTGGCGAGCAGTTCGGTCGTGCAGAAGTAGGCGACGGCCTCGACGGCCCGGGGCGGACGTTCGGGCAGGTCGGCGTCGAGGCGGACGGGGATCGGGCTGCGGGCGGTGAGTGTGGCCAGGGCGGTCTCCAGCCCGTGGTCGAGCGCGGGCGGGTGGATGGCGCGGATCAGGTCGCGCAGTTCGGCCACCGTCTCCTTGGCGTCACGGTGCGCGCCCTCGACGAGAGCGCGGGCGCGGTCCAGCCGGCCGGGATCGGGGGCCTGCTCCAGTTCCTCCCTGGCCATGCCGAGGCTCATGGCCAGCGTCACCAGCCGTGCGGCCGTCCCGTCGTGCAGGTCTCGTTCGATCCGGCGCAGCCTGGCGACCGCGTCGTCCACGGCCAGCGTCCGCGCCTGTTCCAGCCGGCGGATCCGCGCCTCGCCCGGCCCCGGCCCCAGCAGGCTCCGGGCGAGCAGGCGCTCGGGGGCCAGGGCGAGGTGGACGCCCTTGGGGGCGAGCAGCAGCAGCGCCAGTCCGGCCGCGCTCATCAGCGCCGCCTCCGGCCAGCCGCCGGGGGACAGCCGCGCCAGGGCGGGCAACTGCCACCACAGGGGGCAACCGAGCAGGAGCAGGCCGCCCGCCCACAGCCCGGCGGTGGCCGCGACGGCGACCACGGCGGCCGGCAGCCGGACCAGCGCGTGGCCGACGGCACGCCAACCCGTGACGTCGCCGAGCGCCGCCGTGAACCGGTCGAGCAGGCCTGGCCCGGCGCGGAACGGGGCCGGATCGGGCACCCGCACCCCGGCCAGCGCCCGCGCCGCCCGCCGGTTGGCCGTGCCCAGGGCTCTGGCCGCCCGTACGCACAGGGCCAGCATCGGCAGGCCGACCAGGTTGACGGTCAGGACGGTGCTCAGCCCCACGAGGACGAGATGCGCCAGGCCGAGCACCGCCAGCACCGGCAGCACCAGCGTGTAGGCGAGGTCACGCCGCGCCGGAGCACGCCGGCAGACGGAGCCGCCCGTTGCTCGCTCGTCCACGCCCCTCCTCGTCCGGTCTCCATCCTGCCGGTCGCTCACCTGTGGGAACACCCGGGCAGCCCGTGGGGGACATCCCGAAGGCACAACGGAGGACATCCCGGTGGTGGCCGTCCGGCCGGTGCCACCACAGTGATCGGCATGATGACGACCAAGCAGCGACGTGGGCGCGGCAGGACCAGCGGGCTGGTCATCGGGGTGACGATGGCGGCGCTGGCGGGACTGGCCCCGGCGGCCTCCGCCGCCCCGGACGCGCAACCGGTCTGGCGCGACTGCGCCGGCCAGGACGTACCGGCGGGCCTGCGGTGTGCCGCGATCGAGGTGCCCGTGAACTGGGCCAGACCGGACGGGCCGAAGGTCGAACTGGAGCTGGCCCGGCTGCCCGCCACCGAGCCCGCCCGCCGGATCGGCAGCGTGCTGGGCGTCCCCGGCGGTCCCGGGGCCAACGGGATCGGCGACCTGAAGCACGCCGCGGCCGACCTCACCGAACTGCGGACCAGGTTCGACCTGGTCGCCTACCGGCCGCGCACCAACGTGTGGCAGGAGCGGATGCCGGCCTCCTGCATGCGACCGGGGACGTCGCTGCTGGATCCACCGGAGCGCAAGCAGTACACGGCCTTGACCGCGGCGATGACCAAGGCATTCGAAGCCTGCCGGAAAGCGGACAGGACCGGCCTGTTCGCCAACCTGGACTCGCTGTCGGCCGCCAGGGACATGGACGCGGTGCGCGCGGCCCTGGGCGAGGAACGGCTGAGCTTCACGGCCAACTCCTACGGAGGGGTGCCCGCCGCCGCCTACGCCCGGCTGTTCCCGCGGCGCATCCGGGCCATGTATCTCGACGGGACGGTCAATCAGGTCGGCGGCTGGGCCGACCTGCGACTGCGCGCTCTCTCCGTCACGGAGCAGGTCTTCGCCAGGTTCACCACCTGGTGCGCCGACACCCCCGCCTGCGCGCTGCACGGACAGGACGCCGGGAAGGTCTGGCGCAAGCTCGTCCGGGACGCCGATCGCCGGCCGATCCCGGTCACCTCGTCCTTCGGCGAGGGCGAGCTGACCGGATGGCACCTGAGGAGTTTCGGGTTCCTCGGCGACCCCGGACCGGACGACTCGCGATGGCTGACCTTCGCCGAGGCGGTCGCCAAGGCCCGGGGCGGGGACGGGTCCGGTTTCGCCGAATTCGCGCTCGGCAACGCGCGGATCTGGGCCGCGCCCGGAGCGCTCGCGATGACGTGCGCGGATGACCGTGGCTTCGGCGGCTACGCGGAACTGCGGACGTACCGCCGTCAGGCGGAGAAGGTCTCGCCGAGCCTCGGGGCGACGGCCCTCGACGCGCTCGGCTGCGCCGGCTGGCCGCTGCCGGTCGCCAACCCGTCCCGCCCGCTGCCGACGCGTGGCCTGCCGCCCTTCCTGGGAGCCGGCAGCACGTGGGGCGACTACGCATGGACCGAGAGCTTCACCCGGATGATCCCGGGATCGGTGACCGTCGCCTACGACGGGCCCGGCCATGTCATGTACCTGTCGGGCAAGAAGTGTGTGATCCGGCACGCGACCACGTACCTGACCGACCTACGGCTGCCCGAGCCGGGCACCACCTGCCCCGCCGAATGATCCAGCCGAAACCTCGGAGAGCCCACTTCGGCGATCGCCGCAGCCTTTCCCTCGCCCGACCCGGAGTCGCTCCGGGCTCAGCTCAGCGGAGAGCCCATGGCCACGCCGTCATCGGACGACGTCGTAGACGAGCTTGGTGACCCCGTTGGAGTAGCCGGCCGACTCCCGCAGCGCCAGGTTCTGCTGGTCCCGGTCCGCACGGCTGAACACGCTCTTCCCCGCGCCCAGGAGGACGGGGAAGACGAGCAGGTTGTACCGGTCGATGAGGTCCGCCTCGCTCAGCCGGCGGGCCAGCTCCGCGCTGCCGTGGATGAAGATCGCGCCGCCGTCGCCCCGCTTGAGCTCGGCCACGTCCTCGGCGGAGCGCAGGATCGCGATCGGCCCCCAGTCCGCGACCAGCTCCTGCTCGGTCAGTGAGCCGGAGACGACGTACTTGGGCAGCTCCTTGTAGGCGGCGTGATCTTCCGAACTCGGCCAGACCGGCGCGAAGAGGTCGTAGCTGCGCCGGCCGAACATCACCGCCGACGTCTCCGCCAGCTCATCGGCCTTCAGCGAGAACGCCTCGGGCACGAACGGAGTGCGGACGACCCATCCGCCGCTCCGGTGTCCTTCGGTCACGTCCCCGGGCGAGTCGACGATGCCGTCCAGCGACATGAACCCCGTGTAGACCAACTCTCGTGCCATGGCAGTCTCCTTCGAATGCGTAGCCGATTGCGCCGGGCGGGCGGCCCGGGACAAGCCTCGCGCAGCCACCGGTGGGCGATCAACGGCGGATCAGCGTAGGCGCATCAAGCACAATTTCACGAGCCACCGACGGAATGGGACGCTTCCCGAAGCGCGGGCATCCGGCATCCTCGGGCGCGGAGCTTTACCGGCAGGTGTGGATGTGGTTGTCGGTGGGTGCGGAGCCGACTTCGCCGAGTTGGTGGAGAACAGCCGCACGGGCGAGCTCCGCCTTGTTCCCGATGCCGAGCTTGGCGCGGATGCGTTTGACGTAGGTGTCCACCGTGTGCTGGCTGATGGTCAGCCGTCGAGCGATCTGGCCATGGGTCAGTCCTTGGGAGATGAGATGCAGAATCTGCGCCTCTCGGTTGGAGAGCTTCGGTTGGCTGACCTCGCAGGCGGTCAAGGTCTCGGCATTCCCCATGAGGGCGACGGCACGCCAGATGTCCTCGATAAGTGATTCGCGCGTGGTGAACTTGTCGATGACCAGAGACGCTCCAGCGTCGAAGAGCGGATCCGTGGTCGGCAGCAGTTGCTGCCGAAGAATGATCACCGGTGCGTGCTTGGACAATACGGCGACCCGGCTGACCATCTCCTTCTCCAGGAGCGCGTCCGAGTCGATCAGATAGATGTCGCTTCCCCGGACCGCCTCTTCGGCGCATCTCGGCTGCACCGCCCGAACCTCCAGGTTGGCGCAGGAAAGCATGCTGACCAGTCCGGCGCAGATTATCTCCGAGCGAGAAAAGACTCTGACTCGAATCACGCTTCTACCGCTCTTTCTGTCGCGGAGGCTGAACCTGGGTCGAGGTGACCGGAGGCAGGGTCCCGTCCAGCCACCGCCGCCTCACTTCCGATACGCGTACTTTGCCGCTGGTCGTCATCGGCATGCTCCCGGTCTTCAGCAACACGACCGAGGCGACATAGAGGCCGAGGCCGGAGGCCAGACGCCGCTTCGTCGCGTTCTCCACCTCGGCGAACGACGACCGGCCCGGAGCGAAGTCGCGGGACAGTTCAGCCACGAGACACACCTTCTCCTCCTCAGGAGGAGAGCCTCGGACGACGAAGGCGGCGACGCGTCCGGCTCGAATGCCGTCGATGCGCTCGCAGGCGCGGGAGATGTCGCTCAGGTAGTAGTTCTGGCCGTGATGCGTGAAGCTTTCGGCGCTCCGGCCGAGTACGAAGAGGTGGTCGGCGTAGAGAAATCCGACGTCGCCCGTCGCGTGCCAGCCATCGGCGCCCTGCGGGTGGTCGCGATTCGTGTTCCAGTAGCCCGAGAAGTTCTGCGGACCCCGGACCAGGATGTCCCCGACCTGCCAGCGGCCGTGCGCGCCGGAGATTCGGAGGCCGGTGTCCGGAAGCGCGACCCCGGAGGAGATCAAGTTGACCGGCCGTTGATCGGCGGGTTCGCCGGCGCGTAGTTCGGTCCGCGGTACGGCAAGGTGTATCGGGCGGGCCGTCGGCGTGCACGTGGAGACCGTCAGCGTCGCCTCCGCCAGGCCGTAGGAAGGGCAGTAGCTGCTCTCCCGGAAACCGGAGGAGGAGAACTTCCCGACGAATCTCGCCATCGTGTCCGCGTGCACGACCTCGCCGGCATTACGCGCTATTCGCCAGCGGGAAAGGTCCCAGCGGGCGGCCTCGTCGTCGCTGATCTTTCGCACGCAGAGGTCATAGGCGAAATTCGGCGCGCTGGACACCGTGCCGCGGCAGCCGGACAGTGCGGCGAGCCAGCTCCCCGGATTCCGGACGAAGTCACCAGGTGTCAGCAGGACCGATCGATAACCGGAGAACAGCGGTCGCATCAGCCCGGTTATCAGGCCCATGTCATGGTAGAGCGGGACCCAGGTGACGGCGGTGTCGCTGTTCTCCTCGCGATAGACCTGCGCGGCCTGGCGGCAGCTCGACAGCAATGCCTCATGTGAGATGCGGACGCCCTTGGGATCGCCCGTGGACCCGGAGGTGTACTGAAGGAACGCCGTCGGGCTGTTCCGCGCGCCTGGCGGCGGGTCGGCAGCGTACTGACGGAGCGTCTCCCAGGTGACGACGCGGGTCGTGAGAAAGCCGGTGAGATCTGCGGCCCAGCCCTCCAAGGTGACCGCGACGACGGGTGCGCAGTCGGCCGCGATCGCGCGCAGCCGGTCGCGGAACGCCTCCCGCCGCCCGATGTCGGGCACCGGTGCCGGGACCGCGATGGCGCCGGCCCCGATGCATCCGAGTACGACGGCGGTGAATCCCTCGTCGTTGGGAAGCGAGATCAACACGCGTTCGCCCGGCAGCACACCAAGATCCCGAAGTCCCGCGCGCACCCTGTCGGTGAGGTGCAGCAGCTCTCCGAAGCTGAGACCTTTCCTGACCTGCTGATCCCGCCAGAGCGCCACCGCACCGGAGGAGCCGTCAGCAGCGGCTCTCTGCCGCAGCCAGTCGTAGGCGGTGCCGCGAATGGTCAAAACACTCCTTCTTGACGTGGAGGCGAGCCGCGTGCCGAAGCCCCTGAGCTCACTGAAGCGATCGGCGTTCGATCTTTCCGCTCGGTGTGCGGCGAAAGCTGCCGAAGGCGCGAATGTCGATGGTCACCTGCGGGAAGCCGAGCCGGGCGGCCGACTGCCGCGCTTCGGCCGCGATCCGCTCGGCGGCCCGCACGTCGCCTTCGATATGGCAGGTCGGCGGATCGCTCTCCGTACCCGGCACCACGCAGTCGAAGACGCCGCGAACGGATCGGATCGCGTGTTCGAGGCGAGCCGCCGGCCAGTCCTGCCGGCTCGTGATTCTGCCGAGCACGTACAGGTGACCGGATTCGTCCCGGTAGCCCAGATCACCGGTGTGGATCGTGCTCTCGCCGGTCCGGTCGATGGCCCGCGGACGGACGACGATCTCCCCGACCGCGCCGACGGGCTGGGCGGCGCCGTCTGCCATGATCTCCACTTTCACGCCGGGCAGCGGGCGGCCGACCGACCCGGGCCGGCCGAGCCAGTCGGATGCGGAGATCTCGCTGATGACCGCCGCTGACGTTCCGTAGTATTCGTGCAGGATCGGGCCCATCATGTCGATCGCAGCCCGCTTGACCCACGGCGGGCAGGACGAACCGCCGTGGAAGACGGCACCGGGCCGGTGCCGTCCCCACCGCTGGTAGCCGACCAGTTCGACCAGCCGGTCCGCGCTGATGAACGCACTGTCCGCCCGGCACCGATCGACGAGTTCGACGAAGGCGCCCGGCGACCACTGCTGCTGGACCACCACGGTGCTGCCGGCCTGGAGCGCGTACAGCGCGGGCCCGACCGTGCCGAGGTGAAAGGTGGGGTTCGACATGATGTGCGGACCCGCCGCGGGCCCCGCGGCGTAGCGATCGACGACGGCGACGCCCTTGTAGGGGTACCAGGGCCGGGCCCGTCTGACCAGCGTGGGGAATCCCGTGGTTCCGGACGTGACGAAGATCAGGTAGCCCGCTCTGCCCGCGCCTCCCGCCCGGAACCGGGGGTGCTCCGAACGGCCCGCCGCGTGCAGTTCCTGCTCCGGGACCGACACCACGTCCACGCCCGGATCGTCGCTCACATGCATCCGGGCGCCGGCCTGGGCGATCAGCCTTCGGCCCGCCGGCACGTCGAGCAGGCCGTCGTTGACGGGAAGCAGGCCGAAGCCGTACTTGAGGGCGGCGAGGGTGAGGGCGAAGAACTTCGGCCCGCTCGGCAGGTCGGTGGAGACCACCTGGTCGTCCGCCACCCCGAGCGCCCGGAGCCCCTGCCCGAGGGTGTCGGCCCTGGTCACCAGCTCGCCGAAGGTGCACGAGTCGGCTCCGGCGATCACCGCCGGTCGCCGTGGGTCCGCGTCGGCCATCCGCCAGGGGTCCCACAGGAACGGTCGCATCATGCGCTCTCGTTCATCCGCAGGGCGTGCAGGCTTTCGGCCATCTCGGCGAAGGTGTCCGATTCGAGGATGACCTCCGGATCGATCTCCCGGTCGAACGCCTCATGAAGACGGGCGATGAGCTCCACGGCGCTCACCGAATCGCCGCCCACGCTGAAGAAGTTGTCGTCGGCGTCGACTCTCGTGCCGAAGACCGTTTCGGCGACGGTCAACACCGTCCTGAGGGTGGAGATCGCGGCCATCAACACTCCCGATTCGCCGAGACGAGGATGTGCTTCGTTTCCCGCAGACACGTGTGGAGCCGGTCCGGGGGGAGCAGGGCGGAGTCCGCGAGCAGGCTCACGCTCGAACCCATGAAGACATTGGCGAAGATCAGGATGCCTTCGTGGTCCAGCTTCTCGATCCAGCGGAACCGGTCCCCGGCGACGGACCGCGCGGGGCCGTGGCGGCCGATGGCGTTGTAGGTGACGGACGGAAAAGGCGCGCCAGGGGCGGCCAGGCCCGCGACCCGATCCGGGTCGTAGCTCGAGTGCCGGGATGCCCGCATCATGCTCCGGTGCGCCTGAACGGCGGCGTCGCGGAAGCCGGCGGAGCCCACCTCGCACATCATCGGGACGTTCTGGCACAGATAGGTGACCGATCTCCTGGTCTCCGGTCTGAACCTGTTGCCGGCCCGGAGCCATACGGGCAACCGTGTCTGCCGTAACTCGCCGCCGAGCGGGGCGAACATGGCGGCCAGGAGCACCGCGGCCTCGCTGATACGCGCGTGTTTGGCGACGGCGGAGGACGCCTCGAACATCTCCTGGGACGAGTACTCGCCATGCCAGAAGCGCGGCGACATCGGTGCACCGGTGGGGGCGTCGAAGCGGGTGCGCGCGGCCGACGCCATCAGTTCGCGCCAGTAGGCGTACGTCGCCGCCAGCCGTTCCGGCGAGCTCTCCTGCTGCTCCGACGCCAGATCCAGGGGTTGCGCGGTGGGCGGCTCCAGAAGCCGTCGCGGGTCGCTCCCGGCGGTGAGCAGTGTCCGCAGTTCATCGCGGAGAATCCGGTTCGAGTAGGCATCGGTCGCCAGGTGGGAGAGACAGAGGACCACGTTGCAGACCATGCCGTCGTGCAGCCCGAGGGCGACGCGAAGCGGTAGGTGGGTGTCCAGCTCGAATCTTTCCGTCAGTGAAGGGGGCCACGTCTCCGCCGCGTCCGTCCCCGGCTCCCGGCGGTAGGCGACCAGCGTCACTTCGCCGGCCCCTTGCACCTGCTGGACAGGGGTCCCGCGCGCATCCGTGGAATAGGTGGTCCGCAGCGCTTCGTGACGTCCCAGCAACTCCCGTACGGCCTGCGACACACGCTCCACCGGAACGGCCTCGGGCAGGGTCAGGCGAAGCAGTTGGTTGAGGTGCCGGTCGTCGGGCTTGAGTCGCTGGATGTTGTTCCACATGGATCTCTGGGACCACGTGAGCGGTCCCTTCCTGTGGCGCAACCCGGTGAACCGCAGGGTGTGGACATCGTCCTGTGGCGGATTCCGCATCGGCTCTCCTCCTCTCGCGGTCATGGCTCACGTGCGTATGCGGTTGCCTGAGCGGTGAACAGGTGCGCGTACCGGCCGCCGGCGGCGAGCAGGTCGGTGTGGCTGCCCTGTTCGGAGACGCGCCCGTCGTCGAGGACGACGATGTGATCCGCCATGTGCACCGTGGAGAACCGGTGGGAGACGATCACGCTGATCGTGCCGTGCGCGGCGGCCGCTTCGCGCGCTTCGGCGGCGAACTGCTCGAACAGCTCGTGCTCGACTTGGGGATCGAGCGCGGCCGTGGGCTCGTCGAGGATCAGCAGCAGCGGCCGGGCCCGCATGATTCCGCGGGCGAGGGCGAGCCGCTGCCACTGGCCGTGGGAGAGGTCGACGCCCTGGAAGAGCGTGCCGAGTTGGGTGTCGAGCCGGTCCGGCAGGCCGGCGACGACGGAGTCCGCGGCGGCGCGGGTCACGGCATCGGCGATGGCGTCCGGATCGTCCAGCCGGGGCAGGTCGCCGACGCCCACGTTCTCGCGGGCCAGGAGTTGCAGCTTGGCGAAGTCCTGGAAGACCCCGGCGCAGCGGTTCGCCCACTGCCCTGGGGCCATGTCGGCGAGCGGGATGCCGTCGGCGGCGATCGTGCCGGAGCCGGGCCGGTACAGGCCGGTGAGCAGCTTGATCAACGTGGTCTTGCCGGTGCCGTTGAGCCCGACGATCGCGACGATGCTCCCCGCGCGCAGCTCCAGGTCCATGTTCCGCAGCACCTGGCTGGTCGTACCGGGGTAGGAGAAGGAGACCCGGCGCAGGCTGATGCCGCCGGACAGTTCGGCCGGTGCCGGCAGTTCCCCGGCGGGCCGGGCCCGGGCGTACTCCTTGAGCCACAGGTAGTGGCCCGTGACGTGGCCGCCGTCGCTCACCATGGTGAAGCTGTTCAGCACGCGGTCGATCTGCCCGCTCAGCGCGGTGGCCAGGGTGATGACCAGCACCACGTCCCCGATGCCGGCCTGGCCGCTGCCATGGAGGTCCACCATGAGCAGCAGGGCGGCGCCCAGTGCGGCGGTCAGGATCAGCCACCCGACGGCCTCGTAGCCGGCGGTGCGCAGTCGGGCGCGAGCGAGTTGCCGCGTGGTCTCGTCCCACAACCGGCCGGCGCGATCAGACAGCTCCGGGCCGGTGCCGGCGATCCGCAACTCCTTCGCCGGTTCGGGACGCAGGCACAGCTCGTGCAGGGCGCGCTCGTGGCGTTCGCTCTCCGCGGTCCGGTCGCGTACCAGCCGCCGATGGCGGTCGCCGCGGTGGGTGAGGAGGAGCAGCGGCACCACGCAGCCCGCCAGCAGCGGCAACGCCGGGTGCACGGCGGCCAGCAACCAGATGCTCGCACCCACGCTGAGCAGGGTCCCGACCAGGGACGCGCCCCACCACAGGGCGCGGGCGAGCGACGCGGTGCCACGGCGCAGGTTGGTCACCCGATCCAGGAACTCGGGCCGTTCCAGGTGCTCCAGGGTGGGGATGGCGGCGGACAGGGAGAGGACCTCCAGATCCAGCTCGCGGGCCACCCGTACGGTCAGGTCCTGGTTCACCTCCCCTTGGACGCGCCAGAGCAGGAAGTTGCCCGCGTGGGCCAGCACCCCGAGTCCGGCCGCCGTGACGACGGCAGCGGTCGTGCCGATGCCCGCCGCGTCGATGAGGAATCGCTGGGCGAGCGCGGTCAGCGTGACGGCGCCGGACGTCAACGCGATCAGAAGGAGGTTGACCACGGTCACCGCCGGAGCGATCTTCCAGCAGAGCCCGAACGTGTGACGGTAGCTGACCAGCAGATCCTTCATGAGGCGGCTGCTTCGAAGCGGGCCGCCTGGAGGTTCCACAGCCGTGCGTACGTGCGGCCGCGGGCGAGCAGGTCCGCGTGCGTGCCGGACTCGCCGATCCGTCCATCCTCCAGAACGACGATGCGGTCCGCGTCGCGGACGGTGGACAGCCGATGCGAGATGATCACCACTGACGCCCCGCCGGCCCGCGCGCCCTCGACCACCTTCTCGAAGAACTGGATCTCGGCGCTGACGTCCAGGTGCGCCGTAGGTTCGTCCAGGATGATCAGCTCGCGGCCGTGGGCGGTGGAATAGAGGGCGCGCGCGATGGCCAGCTTCTGCCACTGCCCGCCCGACAGGTCCCGCCCGCCGCTGCCGGTACGCCAGAGCTGCGTGTCAAGACCGTCGTCCAGCCCTGACAGCACGTCCTCGGCTCCGGCCCGCCGGACGGCGGTCGTGACGGCGTCGTCGTCGGCGGGGCATTCGACGGCGCCGAAGGCGATGTTGTCCCGTGCCGTCGCCGGATAACGCAGGAAGTCCTGGTAGACGACGCTGAGCCGGCGGCGCCAGGCGTCGATGTCGTACTCCGCGAGGTCATGATCGTCGATCAGGATCCGCCCGCCGGCAGGTTCGTACAGGCCGGCGAGCAACTTGGTGAACGTCGTCTTGCCCGCGCCGTTGACGCCGACGACGGCGAGCACCTCACCCGGGCCGACGGTCAGGTCCAGGCCGCTCAGGACGGGCCGCGTGCTGCCCGGATAGTGAAAGTGCACGTTCTCGAAGCGGATCTCCGGCGCCGTGTTCCCGGCCTGGGCGCGTGCGGCGTGGGCCGGGCGCGAGCCGTATCGGGCGGTCAACCGATCCGCCGCCTGGACCGCGCCCTTGCCGTACTCGATGTCGAACGTCTCGGATCCGACATACGTGATCTCGAAGACGCCGAAGGCCGCGACCAGGCACGTGGTCAGCGTGGCGACGCTGATCGATCCGTCGGCCGCGGCCAGGCCGAGCACCATGAAGGCGCCCCCGCCGCACACCACCGACAGCAGGACGGCCAGCCCCTGGCGGCGAAGCAGGCTGCGCCGCAACGCCCACATCGGCGAACGCAGCTCCAAGTGGGCGCCGGCCCGGCGCAGCACCACCCAGTCGGCCAGGCCGAACAGCCGGATCTCCTTCGCGGTCGCCGGCCCCGCGGCCAGTTCGTCCAGGTAGTCCAGCCGCCGCTGGCCACCGGTCAACCGGTCGCCGAAGTTGACGAAGTAGGTCCACTGACGGCGTTGCACGGCCCGGCTGAACAGCGACGCGGCGAGCAGGAACAGGGCCAGCCACGGAAACCAGGCGGCGAGCACGAACGCGGAGCCGGCCGCGGCCAGCAGCCGTCCCGTCAGCAGCAGACTGGAATACGCGGCGGTGCCCGACGAACGCACCCAGAACCCGTCACCGATCTCGCCGGCCCGCAGGGCGTCGTCCGCGAACTCCGCCTCCTCCAGGTGCGTGATGGTGCGCGGCGCCAGCGCGGTACGGCGCAACCCGGCCCGGACGGCCCCGTCGATCCGGCGACCGGCCCGCGTCAGCACGACGTCGCCGAACGGCCGCACCAGACGGCTGAGCAGGATCCCGCCCAGCAGCCCGCCCAGCGCCCATCCGGCGTTCCGCTCCTGCTGGACCTGGGTGACCAGCTCGCCGGTCAGCAACGCGAGCGCCGGTCCGGTCAGCGCGGAGAGCGTCAGCACGCCCAGCATCGCGGTCATCGAGCCGGCCCCGGCCAGGGGGAGCAGCCGCATGAGCCGGACCCGCTCCGCAGTCAGTGCCCGGAACTCGGAAGGCCGTAGCGCACCTAATCCGAATCGAGGATCGGGGAGGTTGCACGTCGCCATGCGGGTGAGAACTCCAAATCGCGTGCTTCAGCGCCGCTGATAATTCGTTTCCCGGATCGAACAATCGCCGACACGCACCTTGAGGTGCTGTCGGACTGATCATCATGAAGGGTACGTCGCGCGGGTATGGAGGCGGTATGGAGGCGGTATGGAAAGCGCTAACCGGCACCTGGCACAAATGCGCCCCGCCGCCTCGGCGAGGCGGCGGGAGCGCCGACGGGAACGCTGATTCCGCGCGGTTCGACTCAGGTTTCCGGCTGCATTTCCGGCACCGTCTGGGGATAGGAGAACTTCTCCGGGAATTCCGCCCTCAGTGCCTCCAGCCGGTGCAGCACCCGCTCGCGGAAGTCCCGCCGGCCCGGCCACAGCGCCTGCCAGCCGCCATAGGTGTTCGCCCTGGCCCAGTCGCGAACCCTGAGCTTGCTCGGGTCGATCTCGGAGCGAGCCAGGAGCTGATTGTAAAGGTCGGTGGCCGGGAAAGGGATGAAGAAGTGGTGAAACTGCTTGTTGTGCTGTAGCTCGCCGAGCTCGCGGGCGAGTTCCGCGGTCTGCTCGTTGTCCTCGTCGGTCTCGCCGGGGAAATCGTGGATGAAGCTGGAAAACTGCTCGATGCCGGCTTCGTCGAGCTTGCGGCAGGCGATGCGGGCGTGCTCGACCTGCGAGTCCTTCTTCAGCACGGAGTTGAGCATGGCCTGCGAGCCGGACTCCAGGCCGAGGAAGACGCGCGCGAAACCGGCGTCCCGCAGGACACGGAGGTCGGTCATCTCGGTGAGCCGTACGACGTCGGTGGCGCGCATGTTGCACGCCAGCGGCTGGTCGTTCCCGGCCGCGGTGAGCAACTGCGCGATCTGCACGACACGTGGCGGTGAGCTGGAGAAGTTCGGGTCGACCAGGTCGATGAAGTCCGGCCGGTAAGCGGTGCGGATCTGGTGCACGGCGTCCAGCACCCGCTGCGGGCCCTGTGGCCGCCACTTGCGGATCGTGTGCATGGGTTCGGCGCAGTAGCTGCAGCGCCATGGACACGAATAGCTGGAGATGTAGGAGATGTTGCGTCGGCCGGGTGTGTAGTACCGGATCGGATCGATGAGCGAATAGTCCATCGGCGGAAGATCGTCGAGGTTCTGCGCCACGGTGTGCGTGTCGACGAAGCCGTCCTCGTGCCGCACCGTCAGGTTCGGCACCCGCCGCAGGTCGCTCATGTCCGGGCGGGACGCGCCGGCCGGTGCTGCGGCGAGCAGGCGCGCCAGCGGGATGATCGCCGGCTCGCCGACGCCACGCACGACGTAGTCGGCCCACCCCTCGCGCAGTATCGCCTCCTTGGCCAGGCTGGCGTGATAGCCGCCCCACACGACGGGGAGGTCCGGGCGAACCTCCCGGACGATCGCGATGGCGTCCAGGGCGCCCTCGATCGAAGGGCCGGTCAGCGTCGAGACGCCGAACAGGACGAGGTCGTCCCGGAGCGCGGAGCGCAACCGCTGCTCCCAGTCGGCGTCCACCTGGGTGTCGATCAGTACGGGCTCGAAGCCGACATCGGCGAGCGCGGTGCCCAGCGCCAGGATGCCGAGGGGCGTCCACAGCGCCTCGTCGTTGCGGTCGACGACGGCGATCGTCGACAGCAGCACAAGCTTGCGCCGTTCGAGCATGATGTCCGTCCCGGTGCTGTCGTCGGGTGTCAACGGCCCCGAAGTTAGCTGATTCGGTCCGCGATCCGGTGACGTGCTTCGTCCCCTTTAATGGGGACAGGACAGGGCGGCATGGGCGATGTCATCTTTTCGGACAGGCTGCGGTCGATGGATTCGCAGACCGCGATGGCGAATGGCGAATCACTTGACCTGCCGGGGGAGAGGGTGCGATGTGCCGGAATTGCTGACCGACCCCGCCGGCGGCTTCGCGTTCGACGATGACGGGACGCCGGGACCCCGGCGGCGGTGGCGGTGGTGACCACGACCAGACGATCGGTGCTGGACCAGGCCCGCGCGGCCGTCGCCCCGTTGCTGGCGGCACTCGCCGGCAAGCCCGAGGTGGAAGCGGTCGTCCTCTTGTCGAGCATCTGCGGCGACCTGGGCGGGCGCCGTTTCGATGAATGGTCCGACATCGACGTGGCCGTTTATCTCGACACCCCGGTGCCGGCCGAATTATGGCGCTCGGATCCGCGCGAGACCGCCGACGCGCTCGCCTCGGACCTGCCCGACTGGCTGCCCGACTTCTCGTTCTGGATCGAATCGGAATACGGCCCCGTCGAGGTCAACCTGCACCAGTCGCTCATGGAGTACGAGCTGGATCCCCGGACCGTCTGGCCGGAAAGCCGCTGCGAGGCGTACGCGAGCAGGCCGGAGATCGTCCACGACCGCCGCGGCCTGCTGGCGCGACTGATCGAGGAGAAACTCCGAGACAGGTGGACGCGGCTCCAGCGGCGCGCGGCGACGCTGGCCGCCCGGCTGCAGTGGGACATCGACGTGCTTCCCGAGCGCCAGCTACGCCGCGGCCGGACCCAGGACGCCCACGCGGTGCTCACCGCCGCGGTCGACGAACTCGTCGAACTGCTCTACATCGCCGCCGGCCGCTTCCCGCCCGCCCGGAAATGGCGGATGGGCGAACTGGCCACCCTCGACCTGCTCGACGACGCGGACAGAGCGGCCCTTGACGACGCCGTTCGTTGTACCGGTTCCGCCGAGGACGCACGAAGGCGTTTCGGGCTGCTCGCCGACCTTTACGCCCGTCTGCGACCCGGACTGGGCATTCCCGCGGACGCGTACGACCACTACAACCGCGAATACAGCCCGAGCCGGCAACTTCGGCGCCGGACCGAGGGCGGGCAGTTGGCGCCGCTCTTCGTCGGCGTCCGGAAGCCTGTTCTCGATCGCCGGGACAGGTTCAACGCGGAAAAAGTCCTGCAGGAGGGTGCACATCTTGAAGCTGTACTGCACGCAGCGGGGTCGCGACGTCGAAGTCATCGTCAATGACGAGATGACGCTGTACGTGTGCGGGGTGACGCCGTACGATTCGGCGCACACCGGCCATCTCGCGATGGCCGCCGTCTACGACGTCATCGCCCGCCGCCTGCGCGCGCGGGGCGCCCGGGTCCGCGTGGTGCGTAACATCACCGATGTCGATGACCCGCTGCTGCCCCGCGCCGAGCAGTTGAACATCCCCTACTGGGACCTGGTCGAGGCGGAGATCGCCCAGTGGATGGCCGACACCCGGCGCCTCGGCCTCGCCTGTGACGTCGAGCCGCGAGCGTCGGAGCACATCGACGGCATGATCACCGCGATCGAGGAGATGGCGGCGGCCGGTCTCACCTATGAGATGGACGGCACCGTCTACTTCCGGGTGTCGCGTGACCGGGCGTACGGAGGGCTGTCCCACTACGACGAGGCACAGATGGTCGCGGCGGCCCGCGAACGCGGCGGCGACCCGGACCGGTCCGGCAAGGAAGCCCCGCTCGACTTCGTCCTGTGGCAGCCGTCGCGCCCCGGCGAGCCCGAATACGCTTCGCCGTTCGGCCGCGGCCGTCCGGGCTGGCACATCGGCTGCTCGGTGATGTCGCGGCGGCACTGCGGACCCCGGGTCGACATCCACGGAGGTGGCGCCGACCTCGTGTTTCCGCACCATGAGTGCGAGGCCGCGCAGGACCGGGGGATGGACGGCAGCAGGGTCGGCATCTGGTTCCACTCGGCCCTGCTCGACTATCGGGGCGAGAAGATGTCGAAGTCCAGGGGCAACATCGTGTTGGCGCGGGACCTGCTGGACAAGCACGACCCGATGGTGGTCCGGCTGGCCGCACTCGGCTCCTACTCGCCGCGGCGCGGCGGCGAGTGGCGGGACGGCCACGTGGACGAGGCCGCGGAGCGCCTGGACCGGTGGAGACGTGCGGCGCGGGCGGAGTCGGGCCCCGCTCCGGAGCGGTTCGAGGAGGCGTTCTTCGCCAGGCTCGACGACAACGTCGAACTGCCCGACGCGATCGGCGTCGCGGACGAACTGGCCGGCGACATCCTGGCCGGCCGGGGTTCCGACGCACGCGGCCCCGTGGCGCTGCGCTCCTTCCTGAAGGTGCTGGGCCTCGACGGAGCGACGGAGGACCGTGGCCGATGATCGTCGAGATTGCCGAGGCCGCCGGACGGGACAGCGTCGACGGGCTGGTCGCGGCCTGTTTCGGCCACCCGGGACTGACCACCTGGGAGGTCCGGGCCGACGGGCGCAGGTTCGTCGCCGTGTCGGGTGACGAGGCGCTCGTCGCGGGGGACCCGGAAACCTGCGCCGGCGTCATCGCCGTCCATCCCACCACCCGCGACGGTTACTGGCTGGTCGCGCGCGAGAGCGGGCTGCGGTATGACGTCCAGGTCGGCGGAGTCCACGTCGGGGCGCCCACGACCGGGATGTGGCTGGCCGCCGGACCATGCGCCTTCGAGGACGAGGCCGACGTGCTCCGCATCGCCAAGCAGGTCCGTGACCAGGGCGCGCACGCGCTGCGCGTCGGCGTCTACAAGCCCCGCACCAGTCCGTACAACTTCCAGGGTGCCGGCCGCGCCGCGTTCGCGTCCCTGCGGGCGATCCGGAGCGAGACGGGCCTGCCGATCATCAGCGAAGTGCTGGACCCGCACGACGTCCACGCCCTCGCGGAGGTCGTCGACTGCCTGCAGGTCGGCACCCGGAACATGAGCAATCAGGCGCTGCTGACCGCGCTGGGCGGGGCTCCGGTGCCGGTGCTGCTCAAACGCGGCGCCGGCGCTCCGCTGGCAGAGTGGATCAAGGCCGCCGAGTACGTCGTGGCACACGGGAACCCCCACGTGATCATGTGCGCTCGCGGGATCACCTCGTTCGACACCGCCACGCGGCACGCCCTGGACCTCGGCGCGATCACCGCGGTCAAGCGGGCGACGGGCCTGCCGGTCGTCTTCGACCCGAGCCACTCGACCGGTGATGTCCGGCTGGTCCGGGCAGCCTCGACCGCGGCCGCCGCGTTCGGGGCCGACGGGCTGCTCGTGGAGGCCCACGACGCGCCGCACACGATGTACCGGCCAGGTGACGGGCCGCAGGCGTTTCCGCCCGCCGGGCTGGCGGAGCTGGTGGAGACGGCGGGCCGGGTCCGCGAACTCGTCGAGGCGGCCGACCATGCGGCCTAGGCGCGATCCCCGCATCTCACTCGGTGTGGCGAGCTACCACGATCCGCTGGTCTCCGGCCGGATGGATCTGGCCGGCTTCCTGGACGAGGCGGCTGCCCTCGGGTTCCGTACGGTGGAGCTGTGCGACCGGACGCTGTCCCTGGACGCGCTCGACACCGCCCGCCGGCTGCTGGACCAGCGAGACCTCAGCCTGGGATCGATCGCCATCCGCAACGACTTCACGCTCTGCGACCAGGCCGACCGCCAGGTCGACCACGTGCTGTCGTGGCTGGAGGCGGCCGAGCGCCTGGGCGCCCCGGTGGCGCGCGTCTGGACGGGGGTCACCCACACCGACGCCGCCGCCCGGGAACAGGTGGCCGCCTGCCTGCACCGGGTGGCCAAGGCCGCCGAAGCGCTCGGCGTCACGGCCGTCGTCGAGACCCACGGCGGGCTGTCCAACGATCCGGGCTATCTCGTGCCGGTGTTACGCGACCTCGGACGCTCGTCTCTCGGCGTCTGCGTCGACTTCGGCAACATCCCCGCGGACGGGCGTGACGCCGTCGTCACGGAGTTCGTCCCGTACACCTCACACGTGCACGTGAAGACGTACGCGTTCGACCACTCGGGTCGTGACACCACGGTGGACGTCGCCAGATACGTCACCGAACTGCACGCGGCCGGATTCGACGGCTTCTGGGTCATCGAGTACGAGGGCGAGCCGTCGCACCGCCAGGGCGTCCTCCGCACGGTGGACCTCCTGACCGCCACCCTCCCGTGGCTGCGGACATGAGGGAGCCCGCCGAGGCGTACGTGGTCACCGGCCCCGGCCAGGGAGGGCTGGCCGAGTGGCCGGTGGCGGACGACGAGGTCGTGATCGACGTGGAAGCGTGCGGGGTGTGCCATCGTGACACCGGCGTGTGGAGCGGGCAGGTGCCGGCCGCACTGCCCGGCGTGCTCGGCCACGAACTGCTCGGCCGGGTCGCGGCGGCGCCTGCCGGGTCGGGGCTTGCGCCGGGCACGCGGGTCGCCGGGCTGGGAAGCGCGTCGTTCGCCCGGCGCACGGCCGTACCCGCGTGGCAGGTGAGCGCGGTTCCGGACGACGGCTCGCTGACGCCGGTGATGTTCGAACCGCTGGTCTGCGCCGTGAACGCGGTCTCCCAGGCGAGGCCGTTGCGCGACGGCCCGATCGTCGTCGTCGGGCTCGGCCTGCTCGGTCGCCTGGTCCTCGATGTCGCCCGGCTGGAACACCCCCGCCTCGTGCTCGGCGCGGACGCCGACCCCCTGCGCCGGGCGGCGGCGGCACGAGCGGGCGTCACCGTCGCCGGCACCGAGGACGACACGCGGGCGGCGATCGCCGAAGCGGCGGTCGTGTTCGAGTGCTCCGGCGCGATCGAGTCGCTGAATGACGTGACGGCCGCGATGCGTCCGGCCGGCTGCCTGGTCATCGTGTCGCACTACCAGAGCCGTTCGGCACTGCGCGCGAGCGTGCTGCTGGACGCCTGGCATCGCGGCGGCATCGCCGTGACGAACGCCGTGCCGTGGACGGCCGGGCCGAACCTGCGCGATCACATCAGGACGGCGGGCGCGCTGCTGGCCGACGGCCGGGTCGATCTGTCGCCGTACGGGATGACCGTGTTCGACCTCGCCGAGACGGGTAGGGCCTTGACCGACTGGCCGGGGCGCGACGTGTTCCGGCATGTCGTGAAGGCGTAGCGGGATGAGTGGGCACCGAGGCCGGCACATCGTCTCGCTCGAGCGCATCGCGCGGAACTACACGTGGGCCGTCCGGCGGCACCCGGCCGGCGTGCTGCCGGTGCTGAAGGGGGACGCCTACGGGCACGGACTGGTCCCGGTCGCGATGACCCTGCGTGACGCGGGCGCCCGCCACCTCTTCGTCGGCAGCCTCGCCGAGGCGGGGAAGCTGCGCCGGGCGGGGTGGCGCGCCGCGCTGACCGTCCTGCGGCCCGCGAAGGACGCGTACGAGTGCGACGAGTTCCGCCGCCTCGACGCCGCGCCGACCCTCGGCTGCGCCGCTGACGTCTCCGTGGTGGCCGGCCATGGCCGGCTGGGCCGGGTCGATCTGGAAGCCGACGCCGGTCTGGGGCGCGGCGGGCTCACGGTCGGCGACCTTCCGGCCGCGGTCGGCCGCCTCGGCTCAGGAGCGACGTCGATCGGCGTCGGGTTCCAGGCCCCGGCCACGATGGACGCCGGCGGCGCCGTGACGATGGTGCGGGACATCGCCGCGGCGGTGCCGTCCGTGCACGTCCACGTCGGCGGCAGCGCCCTGGCCGGCGCCCCCGTCGCGGTGCCGGTGCGGGCCGGCCGGCTGCTCTTCGGCGTGGTGCCCAGCCGGATGCGGGAGCAGCGGCCGCCGCTCGGCGCCGCGGGCGCCTGGCTCGCCACCGCCCGGCCGATCGAGGCCGGCCCGACGATCGGCTACGCCACCGAGGCGTCCGCGGCGGGGTGCGCCCACTACGAGCTGGACCTGGGGTACGCGGACGGGCTGCCGTCGCACGCCGTCGGATGGGAGGTGGCCGCCGGCGATCGGCTGCTGCGCCTGGCCGCGGTGTTCATGAACCGGTCGGTGGCGGTGGGGCGATCCGGGGCCGCGCCGGAGCCTGCCGAGGTCCTCGTCATGGGGGAGCACCCTGAGCACCGGCCACGTCCCCTGCGCGAGTTCGCCGAGCACCTGGGGTGCTCGCAGACCGAAGCGCTCCTCCTGCCGAAGGCGAGGGCCACCTACACCGACCACCAGGTGTGCGTCTTCGACATGGACGGCGTCCTGCGGCATTGGGATCCGGATGCCGCGACCCGGGTCGACCGGGACACCGCTCTGCCGCCGGGCACGTTCGACCGGTTCGCCTTCCAGCTCCCGCAGTACCACGACGCCATGATCGGCCATGCGCGTTTCGAGGACTGGTGCACGGAGATCGAACGCCACCTGGCGGCCCGGTCCGGCCCGGCACGCGCGGCCGCGGCCGTCGCCGCCTGGAAACGGCATCGGGGAACCCTGGACCCGGAGGTCGTCGCGCTGCTGCGCGAGGCACGGCGGCGCGTGCGGGTGGTGATCCTGTCCAACGCCCACGACTGCCTGCGCACCGACCTGGCGGCACTCGGGCTCGACACCGAGGTGGACGACGTCTACGGCAGCGCCGAACTCGCCCTGGCCAAGCCGGACCCGGCCGTGTTCGCGCACGTCACCGAGGCGCTCGGCGTCCCGCCGCACCGGTGCTTCTTCGTGGACGACCTGCCGGAGAACGTCGCCGCCGCCCGGCGCGCCGGCTGGGACGCGGTGCGGTTCCGCTCGCCGGCCCGGCTGCGCGCCGAACTGCGTCTGAGGAGGTTGTGCGGGTGAGCCGGGTCGCGTTCGCGTCGGACCACATCGGGTACGACCTCAAGACGGCGCTCGTGGACTGGGCGCGGCGCAACGCCCACGTGGCCGACGACCATGGCACGCACTCCGCCGACCGGGTCGACTACCCCCGCTACGCGGCTCGTGCGGTGCGTGACCTCGCCGCCGGTCGGTGCCGGACCGCGGTCCTGGTCTGCGGCTCGGGAGTGGGGATGGCGATCGCCGCCAACAGGTTCCCGGCCGCGCGGGCGGTCGTCGGGCACTCGGTGGAGGAGGCGGTGGTGGCGCGCGGGCACAACGACGCCAACGTGTTGTGCCTCGGCTCCCGGGTGACCTCGCAGGGCGACGCGATCAAGATCCTGGCCGCCTTCCTGGACGCCCCCTACGAGGGCGGCCGGCACCGCGGCAGGGTGGCGCAGTTGACGGCGCTCGGCGGGCGGGCCGCCGGGTCCGCGCCCGCCGTCCCGCGTACGGGCTCCGAACCGCTCGCGATCGACTTCGCCCCGGGCCCCACCGCGGTGGACGGGGGCGTGCTGGCCGCCCTCGCCCGGCCCGTCCCGCACCACAAGAGCGCGGAGTTCGCCGCCATGCTGGAGACGGTGACCGGTCGCCTGCGCCGGATGACCGGCCTGACCGGCGGGCACATGCTGCTCATGAGCGCGGCGGGCACCGGTGGCGTCGAGTCGGCGTGCTGGAATCTCTGCGCCCACGGGGATCGGGTCGTGGTGCTGACGAACGGTCACTTCGGCGACCGGATCGTGGCCATGGCCCGCGCACAGGGGCTGTCCGTGGAGGCGATCGAGTCCGCCTGGACGCGGCCGCTGGCGATCGACCGGCTCACCGCCTGCCTGGACGAGGGCGTGGCGGCGGTGTTCATGGTGCATCTGGAGACCTCGACCGGTCAGGTCAACGACGTCCGCGCGGTCGCGGAGGTCACCCGGCGGGCCGGAGTTCCGCTCGTGGTGGACGCGGTGTCCAGCCTGGGCGCGCTGCCGGTGTCCTTCGCCGAGCACGGTTTCGACGTGCTGGTCTCTTCGACGCAGAAAGGACTCGCCGCTCCGCCCGGCGTCGGGATCGTCGCCTTCACCGACGAGGTCTGGCGGCGGGCCGCGCACCGGCGCTCGCGCTCGCTCTACTTCTCCTGGGAGCGAGCCGTCAGGGCGGAGTCCCGTGACCCCGCGGAGATGTTGTGGACCCCGCCGATCCCCTTGGTCGCCGCCGTGCACGCCGCCTCCGCCCACTGGGACCTCGGCGCCACTCACGCGGCCGGACGACGCCGCCGGCTGCTGTCCGGCATGCGTGCACTCGGATTCGGGAGTTATCTCCCTGAATCCGTGCTATGTGCAGAATCGCCGATTCATGCATTCCGGACGCCTCCGCACCTGACCGCTCGCGAGTTCCGTGCCGCCATGGCGGAAGCCGGCTGGTTCGTCGCGGGCGGACTCGGTGAACTCAGCGAGGAGATGATCCGCGTCGCCTCCTACTATCCGGCTGATCCGGGGGAGCGCCGTCTGGCGATGTTCCTGCGGGATGCCGGGAATTGCGTGATCGGCCATCCGGACGTGCGGTAAGTTAGCTTGCCAGAATCAACCGTCGAAACCTGTGGAGACAGCGGAGGATCGCGCGATGACGAATGGGGTCACGCCTCGTTTGTTCAACTCACTGGGACGCACGCCGATCGATTTCCGGCCCGCCGTGCCCGGCCGGGTGACAATTTACTCCTGTGGTCCCACGGTGTATTCCGACCCGCACCTCGGAAATATGCGGCCCTATGTTTTCAGCGATACCCTGCGGCGGCTTTTCGAGTGGAAGGGCCTGGAAGTCGTACAGGCCGTCAACATCACCGACGTCGGGCACATGGTCGGCGACACCGACCTCGGCGAGGACAAGGTCGAGTTGGCGGCCCGGCAGCAGGACAGGTCGGTCTGGGAGGTCACCCGGCACTACACCGACCGGTACTTCGCGGATCTGGCGGAGCTCAACGTGCTGCCGCACACGCACAGCCCGCGGGCGAGTGACTATGTCCCGCAGATGATCGACTTCATCAAGGTGCTGGAGGAGCGCGGTTTCACCTATCAGGTGGAATCGGGGGTGTACTTCGACACCGGCAGGTCGAAGGACTACGGGCTGCTGGCGCTCAAGGCGCTCGACTCCGAGTCGGACGTGGCCCGGTTGGAGATCGTGCCCGGCAAACGATCCCGCGCCGACTTCGCGGTGTGGCGCGGTGAGCGCCGCGAGCAGCAGAGGCTGGTCCACTGGGACTCGCCCTGGGGCCCGGGGGTGCCGGGTTGGCACCTCGAATGCTCGGTGATGAGCCGGCAACTGCTCGGCGACGTCTTCGACATCCACACCGGCGGTGTCGACCACCGCGAGATCCACCACGTCAACGAGATCGCGCAGAGCACCGCCTTCCTGGACGTGCAGCACGCCCGCGACTGGGTGCCACTCTGGATGCACAACGAATTCATGCTGTTCGGGCAGCAGAAGATGGCGAAATCCCGAGGGCGCATGCCGGTGCTGCGCGACGTGATCGACGCCGGTCACCACCCCCTGGTCTTCCGCTATTTCCTGTTGAACGCGCACTACCGCAGCCAGATGGACATCAGCGACGACGGTCTCCGTTCCGCTTCGGCCGCCCTGCGCCGGCTGCTCGGCAGGGTCGCGCCCCTGCGGCCGCTGCCGGCACCCGCGACGTTCGCCGCCGCCTGCGCCGCGTTGACGACAGAGGCCGGGCGGACGGCTCTGCGACAGGTCGACGCCGCGGTGTCCGACGATCTGAACACGCCCAGGGTGCTCGCCGAGCTGAACGGCGTGTTGCGCGACGACGCGCTGGCCGACACGGACAAGGCGATCGTGGTCGCCGCCGTCGACGTGCTGCTCGGCCTGCGCCTCAGCACCCTCTCGCCGGACGACCTCACGGCCAAGGGCGAGCTGTCGATCTCCGAGGACCTCATCAACGAGCTCGTCGCCGCGCGGACGGCGGCACGCGGTGCCGGCGACTGGGCGCAGGCGGACCGGATCCGCGCGCAGCTCACCGAACTCGGCGTGCGGGTGGTGGACACGCCCGCCGGACCGCGCTGGGAGCCGGTGGCCGCCGATCCGCAGCACTGACCACAAGCGTCGCATCCGGTCTTGTCCCCGTTTCGGGGGGCAGGACCGGCGGCCACCGCGCTAATAGGGTGTTCCACGAAAGCTGGAACGGACCTGGACAGGCGGCTTATGCGACTGAATTCAGCAGAGCTCCGTCATTACGCGGACCGCGGATATTGCCTGCCGCCCGGGCAGCTCTTCGCGCCGGAACGGCTCGCGCGACTGGCGGCCGTCTGCGACGAACACATCGCGGCGCGCGGCGAATTGGCCGGCGACGATCTGGACAAGCCGCATTTCGCCGACGACCGGCTGCTGGAGTTCCTGCTCGCCGACGAGGTGCTCGGCCTCGTGGAGCCGATATGCGGTCCCGACATCGTGCTGGGATCGAGCCACCTCGTCGCCAAAGAACCGGTGGGCCGGGCCACGCCCTGGCACGAGGACACGGCCTATCTCAAGTTCAGCGACACCCTCACCGACTACACGCAGATGGTCAGCGTGTGGCTGTCGATCAACGGCTCCACCGAGGAGAACGGGTGCATGCGGGTGCTGCCCGGCAGCCACCTCGACGCCGACTCCACCGACTACGTCGAGGTCGAAGGACCGGCCCCGATCTCGTTCACCCGGGAGATCCGCGCGGTCGACGAGAGCGAAGCGGTCAGCTTCGTCCTGGCTCCGGGACAGGTCAGCCTGCACGACGGGCGCATCATGCACGCGTCCTTCCCCAACCGCTCCGAGGATTTCCGCATCGGATTCGTCATGCGGTACTTCCCGGCCACCGTGGGAGTCAATCCGGAACGGATGGTGAGTCATCGTCTGTGGCTCGCGCGGGGGCACAGCCACGGGATGAACACGTACGTGAGCGGCGGACCCGCCCGATGAATTCCAGGGACATGGCGTGAGCATTCTCGACCAGGACTTCTCCACCGGAAATTTCCGTGCGCTCCTCGGCGAGGCGGCTCAGGCCGCCCCCGTGCACATCGACCACGAACGCCGGCGGGTCTTGATACTGGAGCACGATCTGATCCGCCGGATGTTGCTGGACCGGCGACTCGTCAACGGCCGCGATCGCACGTCCTTCGACGAACTGCCGGCCGGCACCCGGGACCTGCACAACACGCTGGACCGGTTCCTGTCGTTGTGGCCGGTCTTCTCCGACGGTCCCTATCATCAGCGCATGCGCGCGCACCTCAACAGCGCGCTCTCCGCCCACCGGCTCAAAGAGCTGATCTCGGCACTCGGCCCGTACTGCGAACAGGCGCTGCCGCGGTTGGGCGAACGCGGAACCGCCGTCGACTGGCTCGGAGAATTCGTCCGCCCGTACATCGAGCACACCCTGTCCCTGCTGTTCGCCGTCGATCGGGACCGGCTCGGCCGCCTGATGAGCGCGGGGTCAGCGATCATCGAGTACATCACCGGAGCCCGCTTCGACGACGAACTGGGCAGGCGGGCCAGGCTGGCGCTCGACGTCCTGATCGAGGAGGCCGGTCACCTCACCGCCGGCCCGGCCACCGGCTTCTGCCGCGCTCTGGCGGCCATCGCGGAGGATCCCGAACTCGGGCCCGAGCCGGCCGCCGCGGCGGTGGCCCAGATCATCACCGGCACGCTCGACCCGACCATGACGGTGCTGACCGAGGCCGTCGTGCTGCCGTTCGAAGCCGGCCTCGCGGGATCTCCGGGTCCCTCCGCCGCGCCGCCCGACACGGTGCGGCGCGAGACCGACGAGGTGCTGCGGCACGCGTGTCCCTTCCGGTTCAGCTCGGTGCGCCACGTGACGGCCGACGTCGACCTCGGCGCCCACCGGCTGGTGGCCGGCCAGAAGGTGCTGCTCGGATTCGCGGCGGCCAACCTGGACGCCCGTACCTTCCACGGCGGCCTGACCTTCCGGCCCGGAGCCGACAGCAACCGGCACCTGACCTTCGGCATGGGCCCCCACCGTTGCCCTGGGGCGGGCCTGGCCACCGCGATGCTGGACCAGCTCTTCGGCGCCATGGCCACGACGGGCGTGACGGTCATCCCCGTCGACGGGTCGCTCGTCCGGTCACGGGACGCGATCTTCAGCAGGGTGACGGCGCTGAAGGTGCGCGTCCTGCGCGAGACGGGGGAGAAGTAGCCGGCTCGCGCGGACGCCGCTATTCCGCCGACGCCATGGAGAGGTCCCAGAAGGCGGCATAGCGCCCGCCACGGCGGAGCAGTTCGTCGTGCGTGCCCTCTTCCACCACCCGGCCGCCGTCCAGGAAGACGATGTGGTCGGCGCTGCGCACGGTACGCAACCGGTGCGCCGCCATCACCACCGTCCGGCCCGCCATCAGCCGTTCGATGCCCTGGTGGACGGCCGCCTCGTTCACCGGGTCGAGGGCGGAGGTCACCTCGTCCAGCAGCACGATGGGGGCGTCTTTCAGCAGGGCGCGGGCGATGGAGACGCGCTGACGTTCGCCGCCCGACAGCAGGGCGCCGCCCTCGCCGACGGCGGTGGCCCAGCCGTCCGGCAGGCGTTCGATCACCTCGTCCAGGCGGGCCGCGGTCGCCGCCGCACGGACCTCGGCCTCGGTGGCGTCGGTGCGGCCGAGCCGGACGTTCTCCTCGATGGTGCCGTCGAAGAGGTAGACGTCCTGGAAGACGATGGCGAACCGGGCCATGAGCGCCTGCGTGTCGACTGCGCGGACGTCCGTGCCGCCGACGCGGATCGCGCCGGCGGCCACGTCGTGGAAGCGGGCCAGGAGCTGCAGCAAGGTGCTCTTGCCCGCGCCCGAGGGGCCGACGACGGCCAGTCGCCGGCCTTCGGGCAGGGTCAGCGAGAGGTCGTCGATCACCGTGCGGTCGCCGTGGCGGAAGGTGACGGCGTCGAACTCCAGGTCGTGTCCGGCCGGTTCGACCGGCTCGCGGGGTTCGGGGAGCGGCGGGGTGCGCAGCAGCGTGTCGAGTTCGGCCAGGTCGGCGCGGGCACCACGGAGCTGCCCGCCGATGTCGCCGAGGGAGAGAAGGGGGTCGGCGCAGCGGGTGGCCAGGACCAGGACGGTGAGCACCTCGGCCGGGCCGATGGCGCCGCCCAGCGCCAGATAGGTGCCCAGCACCAGCAGCGCGGTGAGGATCGCCTGCACCGTGAGGGACAGGCCGAGGATGCCGGGCAGCGCCGACAGCATGGAGCGGCGGGAGGCGCGCTGGAGCTCACGCAGCGAGCCGTCGAGCAGGCCGAAGCGCTCCACGGTACGGCCGCTCGCCCGCAGCACCGGCTGCGCCTGCAGGTATTCGACGACCCGATCGGCGGCCTGCCGGTCGCGGTGGTGGCGTTCCGCGTCGGCGGCGGCCGTGGCGCGTCCCGTCCAGAGCTGGATGCCCGCCACGACCGGCGCGGCGAGCAGCGCGGCCAGCCCCATCTGCCAGTTGACGGCGAGCAGCACCGCGACGATGGTCAGCGGGGTCACGGCGGCGGAGACGTACGGCGCCAGCACATGCGCGATCACGCTCATCGCCCGCAGCACGCCCCTGCCGGCCAGCAGCGACACCTCGCCGACGCGGCCGGGGCCGTACCAGCCGATCGGCAGGCGGGCCAGGTGGTCGCCGAGCCGCCGGTACGTCCCGCGCAGCAACGTGGTCCCGACGCGGAACCCGGACAGGTCGCTGACGTAGCGCAGCACGGCGTAGACCGCGACCGCCGCGCCGAACGCGATCAGCCAGGGACGGGCACCGGCGGCGTCGCCGTCGAACAGCGCCCGCAGCACGGGGACCAGCAGGGCGTACGACAGGCCCTCGACCACCGCGGCCGCCGTCATCAGGGCCACGGTGCGGCGCACCGGTCGCGCGTGCTGGTGTCCCAGGACGCGCAGCAGCATACGGATCATCGGAGCTCGTCTCCTCGGTGGGATCGCCAGAACGCGGCGAACCTGCCGTCCCGGCTCAGCAGTTCGGCGGGTGTGCCGCGCTCGACGATCGCTCCGTCATCCAGCAGCACGACGGTGTCGGCGTCGGCGATCGTCTCCAGACGGTGGGCGATGACCACGATGGTGCGATCGCCCCGCAGCGTGGCCAGCGCGTGCCGGATCGCCTGCTCGGTCCGCGGGTCGGCGAACGCGGTCGCCTCGTCCAGCACCAGCACGGGGGTGTCGGCGAGCAGCGCGCGGGCGATGGCGATCCGTTGCGCCTCACCGCGCGACAGCCCGGCCTCCTCGTCGAGCACCGTGTCGTAGCCGCGCGGCAACCGCAGGATCCGGTCGTGGACGTCGGCCAGCCTGGCGGCCCTGATCACCTGGTCGCGGCCGGCCTCCGGGACCGCCAGCGCGATGTTGTCGGCGACGGAGGCGCGCAGGAGGCGGACGTCCTGGAAGACGAAGGAGAGCGTCCGGTAGAGCTGCCCGCTGCCGAGTTCGCGCAGATCGACGCCGCCCAGGGTGATCGAGCCGTGGGTGGGGTCGAAGAACCGGGGCAGCAACTGGACCAGCGTGGACTTGCCGCTGCCCGAGGGGCCCACGATCGCGGTGCTCGTGCCGGGTTCGAGCACCAGGTCGATGCCGCGCAGCACCTCGCGGCCGGGGTCGTAGCCGAAGCGCACGTCCCGCAGTTCGATCCGGTGCCCGCGCGCCGTGAGCGGGCGGGCGGGTTCGGGCAGTGGCTGCACCGCCAGCACGTCCCTGATCCGGCCGACCGCGCTCCGGGCCGCCCGCAGGTCGTCGAACCCGTGCCCCAGCGCCGCCACCGGAGCGGTCAGCCCCAGGCCCAGCAGCAGGAACGGCAGCAGGTCGGCCGGCGCCAGGCCGCCGCCCGCGATCAGGACGGTGCCGCCGGCCAGCACGACCAGCAGCACGAACGGTGGCGAGAGCGCCGTCTGCATCCCGGCGGCGATCGGCGCCAGCCCGCGCGCCCACCGCAGGAACGTGCCGGCGAACTCGTCCGTGGCCGTCAGGAACCTCCGGTGCGTACGCCCGGCCCCGCCGAACGCCTTGACCACCGCGATGCCCTGCACGAACTCCACGACCGAGCCGGCGATCCGCCCCATGGCGGCGTCGAACTCGCGCTGCTCGCGCTGCCGCGCCGGGGCCGTCATCAACGGGACCAGCGCCACCGCCAGCAGCACCGGGATCAACGTGATCAGCGTGAGCCGCCAGTCCACCGTGAACAGGTAGACCAGCGACGCCGTCGGCACCACGAACGCCGAGACCAGCTCGCCGGGCGTGTGCGCGATGAACGGATGCACCGCGCTCACGTCCTCGCCGACCACCTTGGCCGGCTCACCCGTGCTGCGCCGGGAGAACCACCCGATCGGGACGCGGCCCAGGTGCGCGGCCAGCCGCCGCCGGAAGGCGAGCTGCACCTGGCCGTCGAGCAGGTGCCCGATCCCCGACGACGCGGCGCTGAACAGCAGCCGGACCAGCAGGCCGGCCAGGCCGGCGAGCACCACGAACCAGACGTGAGCGCGATCGACCGGGCCGGGCGACAGTAAGGCGCGTCCCAGTTCGGCCACCGCCAGGAGCGGCGCCAGGCCCGCCAGCGCGCCGATCACCTGGAGGAGCACCAGGGCGGCGAACGCGCCGGCGTGCGGGCGCAACAGCCCGGCCACGGTGCCGGAGTCCGGCCGGGTGTCACTCACCGAGGGACTCGCTGAGGAAGGCGAGGATCTCCGCCCGCGCGGGCGTCGCCTGGGGTGCCGTGCCCGGCATGCTCAGGAACGCGTGCCCCGCTTCGGGGTACTCGCCGAGCCGCGCGGGCGTCCCGGCCGCCTGGAGCCGCTCGGCGTAGCGGCGGCCGTGGTCGGCGATCGGGTCGCGGACCGGCACCACCACGAGCGCGGGGGCCAGCCCGGTCAGATCGCCGGCGTACAGCGGCGACAGCGCGCGGGCGTCGGCGCCCTCGGGGACGGCCAGCCGCTGGAAGAACCGCAGTTGCGGCACGGACAGGGTGGGCGTGTCCGCGTACCGGGTCGTCGAGTCGTATGTCCAGGCCGTCGAGGTGACGTCGAGCGCCGGGTTGACCAGCACCTGCGCCCGCAGCCCCAGGCCGGCCCGCCTGGCCCTGACGGCCGCCAGCGCGCTGATCAGCCCGCCGCAGCTCTCGCCGAAGACGGCGACGCGGGCCGGATCGACGCCCCACGTCCCGGCGTGCTCCACCAGGTGCCGCAGCACGTCCCAGCCGTCGTCGGCGGCGGCGGACAGCGGCGTCCCCCAGTCGAGGAGGCGGTGCTCGACCGAGACGACGACCGCCGGCAGGTGGGCGGCGAGGTGGCTGTTGACCCAGTCGCTCTGCGCGGCCGTGCCGACGAAGCCGCCTCCGTGCACGTGGATCACGAGGGGCAGGACGCCCGCGGCCGAGGGGCGGTACACCCGGACGGGGAGCTCGCGGCCGGGCAGCGCCACCTGCTGCCAACTGATCGTGGCACCGGGGTCGGGCTCCCCGGTGATCACCCGTGCCGCCGTGGACGCCCGGACGCGGTTCTCGGCGTCCCGGAAGGCGCTCAGTTCCGCGGCCGTCACCGTGGACCAGTCCGGCTCCGCCGGCCGTCGCGGCGCGGTGATGTCGTTCATGGGCTTCTCCTCAAGTTTCGCTACCTTCGGTTTCGAAACCTACGGTAGCGCAATTCGATATCGTGTGAGCATGACCTCGAGCACACCCGCCCGGCCGCCCGGCCGGCCACGGTCCGGCATCAACGACGTGGTCTTCGCCGCGACGCTGAGCACGGTCCACGAGCTGGGCTACGCGCGTGCCACGGTGGAGCGCATCGCCGCCGCGGCCGGCATCGCGAAGACGACGATCTACCGTCGCTGGCCGACGAAGGGGGCGCTGATCGTGGACTGCCTGCTCGACGCGTTCGGCCCGGTGCCGCTGGAGGGCGGCAGCCGGGCCGAGACCATGTCCGCGGCCATCCGCTGGGTCGCGGGCAAGATCGGCGAGCCGGGGGTGGGCGACGCGTTCGCGGGCGTGTTCAGCGACGGTGTCAGCGATCCGGAGCTGCGCGCGATCCTCTCCTCGCGGCTGCAGGACCCCTACCGGCTCGCCCTCCAGGACGCGCTCGGCGAGCCGGCGCACCGGGTCCTGTTCTTCATCGACGTCGTCGTCGGGACCCTGCTCCACCGGATGGGCATGACCGGCCGGCCGATGGCCGACGACGACATCGACGCGCTGGTGGAGATGGTCCTGCCGGCCTTCCGCTGAGAACGCGTGGCCGTGCCATCACGAGATCGCGCAGGCCGCGTGCGATCTCGCGATGGCACAATTCTTCGCGGAGGGGAACGCATGCGCTTCAAGATTCTCGGGCCCTTGGCCGTAGCAGATGAAGGGGAGGAACTTCACGTCGGAGGCATGCAGCAGATCGTCCTGGCGATTCTGCTGCTGGATGCGAACCGGGTCGTGCCGGTCGGCAGGATCAGCGAGGCGTTGTGGGGCGAGAACCCGCCGAACACCGCCCGCAATCAGATCCAGATCCGTGTCTCCCAGCTCCGCCGGCTGCTCGATGACACGGTGCAACCGTTCAACTTCCTGATCACCCGGGCTCCCGGGTACCTGATGCGCGTCGAGCCGGGCCGGCTCGATCTCGCCGAATTCGACGACCTGGTGTGCCGGGCGGAGCGAGAACACCCCGTCCAGGCCGTGCGGACCTTGGGCGAGGCTCTCGCCCTCTGGCGCGGTCCCGCGCTGTCCGGCATGGAGAGCGACCTGATCCGGGCGATCGTGCACGATCTCGACGAGCGCCACCTGCTGGCCCTCCACCGGCGCATCGAGCTGGAGCTGGGCCTCGGCCGCCACCAGCAGCTACTCGGCGAGCTGCGCAAACTCGTCCAGGACCATCCGCTGCACGAGCGCTCGCACCGATTCCTCATGCTCGCGCTCTACCGTTCAGGACGGCAGGCGGCGGCCCTGGACGCCTTCCGCGCCTATCGCGGCCTGCTCCTCGACGCCCTCGGTCTGGAACCGAGCGACGAGCTGCGCATGCTTGAACGGGCCATCCTCAACCAGGAGCCGGCGCTCGACGTCACCACCCACGTGGCCCGCCTGTCACCGATCCCCAGGCAGTTGCCGCCGATGCTGTCCCGGCTGTCCGGACGGGACGACGAGTTCGTCGGCCGTGACGGAGACCTGGCGATGCTGAAGGAGCGCCTGGCGTCCGGCACGGGGCCGGCCGGCGGGGTCGCGGCGATCGTCGGCACCGCGGGCGTGGGTAAGACCGCGCTCGCCATCCGCTTCGGCCACCAGGTCTCCCACGCGTTCCCCGACGGGCAACTGTACGTCAACCTGCGCGGCTACTCGCCCGGCCCGGCGATGACACCGGTCGAGGCCATGACTCGGCTGCTCGGCTCGCTGGGCGTGCCGGGCGAGCAGATCCCGGCCGACGAGGAGGCGGCCGCGGGCCTGTACCGGTCCTGTCTCGCGGGCAAGCGTGTGCTCATCCTGCTGGACAACGCCCTGTCCGCCCAGCAGGTACGGCTCCTGCTGCCGGCCGCGCCCGGTTGCCTGACGCTGGTCACGAGCCGGAGCCGGCTCGCCGATCTCGTCGTCGGCAACACCGCCTGGTGGCTGCCCCTCGACGTGCTGGGACAGGCCGACGCGCGCACCCTCCTTCGCTCGATCATCGGCGCGGACCGGGCGGCCGCGGAGCCGGAGGCCGTGGCGGAGCTGGCCCGGTTGTGCGCCCGCCTTCCCCTCGCCCTGCGGGTCGCCGCCGCCAACGTCGCCATCCACCCGCACCGATCCGTCGCCGACTACGTGGCGGCGCTGGCCGCCGACCGGCTGTCCTCGCTGGAGGTCGACGGTGAGTCCGCGGTGCGCGCCGCCTTCACCCAGTCCTACGTGCGGCTCGGCACGGCCGCTCAGCGGCTGTTTCGCCTGCTCGGCCTGGTACCCGGTCCGGACGTCACCGCCGAGGCGGCGGCGGCCCTGTCCGGCACCGACACCGCGCGGGCCGCCCGGCTGCTCGACCAGCTCGCCGCCGCGCACCTCATCGAGGAACATCGGCCGCGCCGTTACGTCTTCCACGACCTGCTGCGCCGGCACGCCAGGAGCCAGGCCGAGCAGGACGACGATCCGCCGAGCCGGCGGGAGGCGACCGAACGCCTCGGCTCCTGGTACGTCTCCACGGCAGCCAGGGCGATCGAGGTCGCCTACCCGGCGACGACCCGGCTGCCCGCCGTCCGGACCGTGGCGGGACTGTCCGGCATCGAGCCGGCCGGCCCCGGCGACGCGTCGGCGTGGCTGGCCGCCGAGTGCGAGAACCTCGTCGCCATCGCCGTGCACGCCGCCGAGCACGGGCCGTACCGCTTCGCCTGGCTGCTCGGCGACGTGCTGCGCCACTACTTCGTCCCCCGCGCCGGCCTCGCCGACTGGGCCGCAGTCTCCGACGCCGCGCTCCGGGCCGCCATCGCGGACGACGAACCACTGGGGCAGGCGGCCGCACAGCTCAGCCTGGCCATGATCAGCCGGCTGCGCTCGCGGTACGACGAGGCGATCGAGATCGCCGAAGCCGCCGCGGCACTGTGCCGGCGGTCCGGCTGGCCCGAAGGCGCGGCTGTGGCGCACAACAACCTGGCCGCCGTTCATGTGGAACGGGGCGAGATGCGACAGGCCCTGACGAACCTGCGCGCCGTGCCGCCCATCTACCGCGCTGCCGGGATGCCCCTCAGCGAGGCCGCCGCCGTCGGCAACCTCGGCGCCGTCCACCTGCAACTCGGTGCGCTTCGGGAGGCGCAGGAGCACATCCGGACGACCGCGGCGCTGCGCCGGCCGCTCGGCAAGGGCCTCAGCGGCATCGAACTCAGTAACCTCGCCACCGTCCGCCGGCTTCTCGGCCATCTCGATGACGCGCTCGGGCACGCCACCGACGGCCTCGCGCGCAACCGCGAGAGAGGCTTCCAGATGGAGGCGGCGAAGAGTCTCGCCGTCCTGGCGCAGGTCCATCGTGACGCCGGCCGCCTCGATCTCGCCCTCGACCAGGCGTTGCGGTCCCGGCGACTCGCCCAGGAAGCCGGAAACGTCTACGCCCTGTGCGGCGCCCTCAACACCGTCGGCACCGTGCACACCTGCCGGCGCGCGTATCGCCAGGCCCTTGACGCACACCAGGACGCTCTGACCCGCGCACGCGCGGCGGACATGCGGTACATGATCGTCCGGGCCATGATCGGGCTCGGCCGCGCCCACCTCGGGCTCGGCCACCACGACGAGGCACTGCTGCAGGCCACGCGGTCACTCGAGATCGCCGACGACGCCGGCTACCGCATCCAGGCGGGCAACGCCCTCACCACGCTGGCCGAGATCCACCGTGCCCGCCTCGACCACGCGCTGTCCACGCGGTACGCACGGCAGGCACTCGCCGTGCACGGCGAGACCGGATTCCGGCTCGGGGCGGAACGTACGACCGCCCTGCTGGCTGCCGTACCTGCCCGCGTCCAAGCTCAGGCGGGCCACTCGGGCACGAACACCCCGGACTGATCACCGAACGAGGGCAGCGGCCGACCTCTCCGGCGTCCCATCGTGGCAGGTCGAACGACCTGACCCGCGGGCGTCGCCCGCGTCGCCGTGATCGGGCGCCCCGCGCCGCCGGCCGCCGCGCGGCGCGGGGCGGGGTCGCCCTCGCCCCGGATCCGGCGTGCACCCCGGCGGCAGTACGGTGCCGACATGACGTCTGTGTCGAGTGAGGACCTGACCGCGCGGGCCAAGATCCGCAACGTGGCGCTGGCGATGTTCGCCGAGCAGGGTTTCGAGGCCACCACGACCCGGGGGATCGCCGCGCAGGCGGGCGTGTCCCCGGCCCTGCTGCGCCACCACTTCGGCTCCAAACAGGGGCTGCGCGAGGAGGTGGACCGGGAGGTGTCGCGCGCGCTGGGGGAGGCGTTGCAGGAGGTCGGCGCCGAACTGGAGTCCGGCGACCTGGTGGCCGCGCTCGGCGAGGTCTCGGCGCGGCTGTTCGGCGCCGACCCGCACCTGCGCGGTTACCTGCGGCGGGTGCTGCTGGAGGACAGCGACACCAGCAGCCGCCTGTTCGACCGGCTGCTGGCCGGGACGCGGGCCGAACTGGACCGGCTGGGCGGCCTTGGCGCGTTGCGCTCCGACGCCGACCCGGTGTGGGCCGCCTACCAGGTGCTGTTCCTCATCCTGGGGCCGCTGCTGCTGGAGCCGGTGCTGCGCCGGAGCCTGAGCTCGGAGCCGTTCGCGGCCGAGGTGCTGCGGGCGCGCAGCGAGGCCAACCAGCGGCTGCTGCGTCACGGGATGTTCGCCATCGACTCCTGACTGTCCGCTTGAACAGCATGCTGTCCAAGCGGACAGTCACGTGTTAGCGTGCCCCCATGGAGGCTCTCGCAGTCGACCTGATGAGTCCCGAGGCACTGATCCAATCCTTCGGCCTCATAGGCATCTACGTCGTGTTGTTCGCCGAAACAGGACTGCTCATCGGATTCTTCCTGCCTGGCGACTCACTCCTGTTCGTCACCGGCCTGGCCGCCTCCGGAGCCATGACGAGCCTGGCCGGAACCGCCCTGCCCCTCGGCCCCCTCCTCATCGGAGCACCCCTCAGCGCCATCGCCGGCGCCCAACTCGGCCACTACCTCGGCGCCACCGCGGGGCGGCACCTCTTCCGCCGCCCCGACCGGCACGAACGCCTGCGCCGCGCCGAAACCTACTTCGCCCGCTACGGCCCCGCCCGCGCGATCATCCTGGCCCGCTTCGTCGGCGTCGTCCGCACCTTCATCAACCCCGCCGCAGGCATGCTCGGCGTCCCCACCGGCCGGTTCCTGCTCTACAACGTCATCGGCGCCATCGTGTGGACCGACGGTCTCATCCTCGCCGGCTACCTCATCGGCGACCGCATCCCCGGCGGAGTCGACGGCTACATCCTGCCGATAGTCCTGATCATCATGCTGCTGTCACTGCTGCCGCTGATCGGCACCCTTCTCAAAGCCCGTGCCTCCCCCACCTCCCTGTACGAACCCACCAGCCCCGACCACTACCGACTCACCCCATCGGGCGCCGACCAGATCAGCCACCTCCTCGGCCAGATCGCCGACCGCGACCCCGACCACCGTCTGCGCACCCTCGCCGGCCAACTGCGCCACCACATCACCCGCCACACCGACATCCCGGCCCGACCTCAGGGAGAACAGTGACAGCGCCCCGCATCTACCACGACGACGACGCCGACCTCACCTGGCTCACCACTCGCGTCGTCACCGTCGTCGGCTACGGCAACCAGGGCCGATCCCAGGCCCTCAACATGCGCGACTCCGGCATCGACCGCATCCTCATCGCCGACCACGACCCCACCGCCGCCGACACCGCCCGCGCCGACGGCTTCGACGTACACCCCGTCACCGAGGCCGTCACCGCCGGGGACGTGATCCTCCTGCTCATCCCCGACGAAGCCCAGCCCGACGCCTTCCACACCGACATCCGGCCCGGCCTCCGCCCCGGAGACACCCTCGTCGTCGCCTCCGGATACAACCTCGCCTACGGCCTCCTGCGACCACCCGGGGACATCGACGTCGTCATGGTCGCCCCCCGCATGATCGGCGCCGGGGTCCGCTCGAACTTCCAGAACGGACGCGGCTTCCCCTGCTTCGTCTCCACCGAACACGACACCACCGGCCACGCGCTCACCCGCGCCCTCGCCGTCGCCCGCGCCATCGGCGCCACCCGGGGCGGCGCCATCGCCTCCACCGCCGGCGAAGAAGCGGCCCTCGACCTGTTCACCGAACTCGCCATCGGCCCCGCCATCCTCGGACTGCTCACCGCCGCCTACGACACCCTCCACCACGCCGGATTCTCCGACGAAGCCATCCTGCACGAGATGTACCTGTCAGGAGAACTCGCCGAAATCTTCGGACGCGCCGCCACCGACGGCCTGTTCGCCCAGCTCAACCTGCACTCACGCACCAGCCAGTACGCCCACCTGCGCGGCTTCGCCGCCCTGCCCACCGACCAGCTACGCCGCCACTTCACCGACGTCCTCGACACCGAGATCCTCGCCGGCGCCTTCGCCCGCGAATGGTCACACGCCGACGACGATCCCCTCGACACCCTGCGCGCCACCTCCCGGCCCCTCCCGCTGGCCGGCGCCGAACGCCGCGTCCGCCACCGCCTCACCACCCAGGGAAAGACCCGATGACCGCCACCGCCCCGAGCGCCGACCTCAGCACCGCCCAGCGAGAGATCTACCAACGCGGCATCACCGGCACCATCCCCGACCTCCCCGTCGACCTCACCCAGCTCGAAGAACTCGCCCGCCGCCAGCTTCCCCAGGAGGTCTTCGGCTTCCTCGCCGGGGGAGCGGGCCGCGAAACCACCATCCACGCCAACCGCACCGCCTTCGACCGATGGCGCATCATCCCCCGCATGCTCCGTGACGTCTCCACCCGCGACCACCGCAGCACCATCC
>NZ_SSXE01000077.1 GCF_021699195.1 Nonomuraea sp. MG754425
CCGTCGGCGCCGAGCGCGCTGGAGGTGACGCCCTTGGCCAGCAGGTCCCAGTCGAAGTGGCCCTGGGCCAGCATGGTGCCCGCGGTCGTGATGCCGCCGGTGAGGGCGTACTGGGCGGCCTGGCCGTACAAGGACGACGTGGCGGCGGCGATCAGCTTCTCGGCCGTGCTCATCTCGGCCCTGGTCAGACCGGCCCGCAGCGCGGGCGTGGCCATCCTGGACAGCCCGCCGCTGAGCAGCCCCATGAGGCCGCCCATGGCGCCGCCGCTCAGCGCGGAGATCGCGAGCTGCTGGATGTCGATCTCGTCCCTGCGGCCCTTCACCATCTGCAGGACCTGCACGCCCAGGTCCATGCCGGCCACGATGCCGGCGAACAGCGCGATGTTCTGCAGGCACCGCTTGGCGATCTGCGCGACCGTCATCCGCGCGAGCTGCACGCGCGGCGGGATGAGCCCCAGGCTCTGCCCGCCGCTGACGATGGCCATCGCCAGCAGGTACGCGAGCTGCGCGATCAGCAGCCAGACGGTGACCTCGATCATGTACTTGGCGTACTGGATCTGCACGCCCACGCCGTTGAGCGCGACGGCGGTGTTCACCAGCCGCTCGACCAGGGAGGCGACCCGCTCGTTGGCCACGGTCTTGACGTGGGAGGCGAAGGCGAGGTGGGCCTCGCCGTCCCATCTGGCCCCGATCTGGGTCACGCCCCACGGCTGGTCGGCGTCCGTGCCCTCGACGAGCCGGTGCGCGGCGAGGATGCAGGCGTCGGCCAGCCGGAAGCAGCCGGTCTCGTCCCCTTCCGGCCAGTCCATGCCGACCACCCAGCCCACGTACGGCTTGGCCCAGTCGGGCACGAGGAAGCCGTCGAAGCTCACGAGCGCCGGGGCGTGCTGCCGGGTGGGTCCTCCGCCCACTCGTAGTTGCGGCTCGTGGCGTGCAGGCCCGAGTCGAGACCGTCGAGCTCGTCCAGGTAGCTCTCCAGGTCGTCGAAGATGCGCCGCTCGATCGCGGGCAACTGCTTGGCCATCTCCGCGCCGTAGGCGTCGTTGCCGAGCGTCTTCCTGTCCCGGTCGAAGGCGTCGCGCAGGCTGTCACGCGCCTGTTCGGCGTTGCTCTTGAGGTCGCGGTAGACGGCGGCGCGGCGGCGCAGCGCCTCCGGCGTCACGGAGTAGCCGTCGTTCACGGGGCCGGCTCCACGGGGCCGGGCAGGAAGGCGTCGAGGGTGGCGCGTTCCCCGAAGACCTCCTCGACCGGGACGCCGTCCGGCATGAGGGGCGTCATGAGCTCCTTGCTCCGCTCGGAGACGGCGGCGGTGGCCTGGGCCGCCTGCCGCATGATCGCGTCGGACAGCTCGGTCGGCGACAGGGTGCGGTACACCCGGGGGTTCAGATCGATGCGGAGCAGCCGCCCGTGCGGGCCGACGGTCACGCTGACCAGCCCATCCTTGGAACGTGCCGTGTGCTCCAGCGAGGCGAACTCCTCGTAGGTCCGCCGGACGCGCGCGATCTGCTGGTTGATCTCCCCCGCCAGGTCCTCGATCTCCGACTCGAACGCGTCCACCCCGGCAGTACCCTCCGCCCATCCAGCACACCTAATACTAAATCTCATCATATAAACGCTTTGTCTGGATTCCGCGTTCATTCACCGGTGTTTGCGCGGCGTTAACCAAGTTGTCGGCCCATCCGAGCCGAAAAACTTCTCATTTGAGGACGACAACCCCATGCATGCAACTTTGATGCACATACATTTAATGTCCTGGCATGAAGTTTCACGAAGTGGTAACCTCCGCGACATGGAGGAGCAGTCGGTGGTGGACACCTGGCATTACGTCCTGGCGAAACACGCCAGGACCATGTGCATGCTGGAGCGGGTGCTCGGAGATCGGCACGGGCTGGGCCCCAGCGAGTTCGAGGTGCTGGACCGGATCGTCCATCACAACCGCAAGCTGCGCATCCAGGAGCTCTGCGACGAGGTGCACCTGAGCCAGAGCGCGCTGTCGCGGGTGGTCGCCCGCCTGGAGCGGGCCGCGCTGGTCTCGCGGGGAGTGTGCGACGAAGACCGGCGAGGGGTGTTCGTGCACATCACGGACGAAGGCCGCGCGCGCTACGCCGAAGCCCTGCCGACCCAGCGGGCGGTGCTGGCCGAGGTCTTCGCCGACGCCCCGGTCCTGGCCACCTGAGGCCATCGCCGGAGCGGGCGACCAGTCAGGCCGCGGTGACGCGGTCGATGACCAGGGGCAACTGCTCCCCGGCCGCCGGCCCCACCGCGTACCCGCCGTCCAGCGCCTCCAGAGCCCGCGGGAAGCGCGCGGCGTCGTCGGCGTGCAGGGTGAGCAACGGCTGCCCCGCGCGCACCACGTCCCCGGGCTTGGCGTGCAGTTCGATCCCGGCCCCGAACGAGACCGGGTCCTCCTTGCGTGCCCGCCCGGCCCCCAGCCGCCAGGCGGCCAGGCCCACGGCGTAGGCGTCCAGCCGGGCCAGCACCCCGGAGGCGGGCGCGTCCACCGTCAGGGTCTGCGCGGCCCTGGGCAGTGCCGCGTCCGGGTCACCGCCCTGGGCGGAGATCATGCGCCGCCACGCGTCCATGGCCGACCCGTCCTCCAGCGCCTTCTCAGGGTCCTTGACCGGCGCGACCCCGGCCGCCTCCAGCATCTCCCGCGCCAGCCGCAAAGTCAGCTCCACCACGTCGGCGGGCCCGCCGCCGGCCAGCACCTCGACCGACTCGGCGACCTCCAGCGCGTTCCCCACGGCCCGCCCCAGCGGCCGGTCCATGGCGGTCAGCAGCGCGACGGTGCGCACCCCGGCGTCGGTGCCGAGCGCGACCATGGTCTCGGCCAGCTCACGAGCCTCCCGGACCGTCTTCATGAACGCCCCGGAGCCCACCTTCACGTCCAGGACCAGCGACCCCGTGCCCTCGGCGATCTTCTTCGACATGATCGACGAGGCGATCAGCGGGATCGACTCGACGGTCCCGGTGACGTCGCGCAGCGCGTACAACTTCTTGTCGGCCGGAGCCAGCCCCGACCCGGCGGCGCACACCACCGCGCCGGCGGAGCGCAGTGCCGCCAGCATCTCGGCGTTGGACAGCGAGGCCCGCCAGCCGGGGATCGACTCCAGCTTGTCCAGGGTGCCGCCGGTGTGCCCGAGCCCCCGCCCGGACAACTGCGGCACGTACGCGCCGCACGCCGCCACCAGCGGAGCCAGCGGCAGGGTGATCTTGTCGCCGACGCCGCCCGTCGAGTGCTTGTCGGCCGTGGGCCGGTCGAGGGCCGACCAGTCCATGCGCTCGCCGGAGCGGATCATGGCCTGGGTCCAGGAGGCGATCTCGCGCCGGTTCATGCCGTTCAGCAGGATCGCCATGGCCAGCGCCGACATCTGCTCGTCGGCCACGTCGCCACGCGTGTAGGCGTCGATCACCCAGTCGATCTGGGCCGTGGTGAGCTCGCCCCGGTCCCGCTTGGCGCGGATGACCTCGATGGCGTCCATCACGCGCTCCTGCTGAGGTCCTGCGGCCCGAACGCGTACGGGAGGATCTCGGCCATCCGCTTCGGCCCGTCCTCGGTCTCGACCAGCAGGTCCTCGCCGCCGAACTCGTACAGGAGCTGACGGCAGCGCCCGCACGGCATCAGCAGCTCACCGTGGCCGTCCACGCAGGTGAACGCCACCAGCCGGCCGCCGCCGGAGCGCTGCAGCGCCGAGACGAGGCCGCACTCGGCGCACAGGCCCACCCCGTAGGAGGCGTTCTCGACGTTGCAGCCGGTGACCACCCGCCCGTCGTCCACCAGCGCCGCCGCGCCGACGGGGAACTTGGAGTACGGCGCGTACGCGTGCCGCATGGCCTCGGCCGCCTCGTCGCGCAGGCCGTCCCAGTCGATGTTCAATGTTGTTCCCCTCGGCGGTAGCTGACGCCGTCGGCCTTGGGCATCCGCAAACTCTGCGAGGCGACCAGGAGCACGAGCAGCGTGAGCACGTGTGGCGTGATGTAGACGAACTCGTTCGGAAGCTGATCGACGGTCAGCCAGAGCCAGAACAGCACGACCATACCCGCGGCGGCCACGGCCATCAGCGTGTACTGCTTGAGCGCCGGCTTGTCGGGCGTGGCGGCGGAGGTCAGGTGGCGCACCCGCAGGCCGAGGTAGATCAGCAGCAGCACCGCCCCGAACAGGAAGAACGAGGTGATCGCGCCGGAGCTGCGCACTTGCAGGCCGTCGGCGTACCCGAACAGGGAGGCGCCGACCGCGAGGCCGCCGGGACGCCAGTTGCCGAAGATCATGGCGGCCAGGCCGATGAAGCCGCGCCCGAGCGTCTGGCCCTCGACGTACTTGGTGGCCCCGTAGACCAGGAACACGCCGCCGAGCCCGGCGAACGCGCCGGAGATGATGACGGCGACGTACTTGGTCAGGTAGACGTTCACGCCCAGCGACTCGGCGGCCCACGGGTTCTCGCCCACCGAGCGCAGCCGCAGCCCGAAGGCCGTCCGCCAGAGCACGAAGAACGTCAGCGGCAGCAGCAGCACCGCCAGCACCGCCAGCGGGTTGACGCCATGCGTGAGCCCGCGCAGGATGCCGGCCACGTCGGACAGCAGAAACCAGTGGGTGGCCTCCAGCCTGCCGAGCAGATCGGGGCCGTCGGACAACACCGGCAGGCTGATGTCCCAGGGTTTGCCGATCGCGGGCGAGGACGTGATGCCCGCGCCCGCCTCGGCCGCCGGCGTGCCCTCCTTGTAGAGCACCTCCGACAGGAAGCGGGTGATGCCGGGGCCGAGCAGGTTGATGGCGACGCCGCTGATGATGTGGTCGACGCCGAACGTCACGGTCGCGATCGCGTGCAGCAGCCCGCCGAGCGCGCCGCCGAGCAGCCCGGCGGCCAGCGCCGCCATCGGGCCCCACTGGTAGCCGGCCCAGCCCGCGAACCAGGTGCCGAGCACCATCATGCCTTCGAGGCCGATGTTGACCACGCCGGCGCGTTCGGCCCACAGGCCGCCGAGCCCGGCCAGGCCGATCGGCACGGCGAACTGCAGCGCCGCGGCGAATGTGCCGGAGGAGGTGATGTCGTCCTGGCCGGAGAGGATCCGGACCAGCGACATCAGCAGGACGAGCACGGCGACGCCGATGAGCGCCAGGTGGTACTTGCCGATCCTGGTCATGCGGTCACCTCAACCGGTGTGTTCCTGCCGAGCTGCTGGGCGGCCCGCCGCTCTTCGAGTCTGCGCGCGAACCGGCCGGTCACCTCGTTGGCCACGACGACCAGCAGCACGATCGCGCCCTGGATGATCGTGATGACCGCCGGGGGGATGCCGGCGAACTGCAGCGCGCCCTGCGCCCGGTCGAGGAACGCGAACAGCAGCGCGGCGATCGCGATGCCGACCGGCTTGTTCCGGCCGAGCAGCGCCACCGCGATGCCGAGGAAGCCCAGGCCGGCGGTGAAGTTGGAGTTGAACGCGCCTCGGTCGCCGAGGATCTCGGGCAGGCCGATGAGCCCGGCGATCGCCCCGGACAGCACCATGGCCGAGATCACCATGGTCTTCGGGTTGACGCCGGAGGCGAGGGCGGCGGGCCCGTTGAGGCCGCTGGCCTTGATGTTGAAGCCGAACCGGGTGCGTTCGAGCACCACCCAGACCAGCACGCCGAGCACGATGGCCACGACGATGAAGCCCCACAGGCCGCCGTTGCGGGTCGGCGGCAGCATGCCGAACCCCTCGAACAGGAAGTTCAGGTCGGGGAACATGGCCGACTCGGGCAGCTTCGGCGTGGTCACGTTGAGCTCGCCCTCCGCGCGCTGCCCGGCGAAGGGGCCGCGCACGAGGAAGGAGGACAGGTTGATCGCGATGTAGTTCAACATGATCGTGGCGATGACCTCGTTCACGCCCCTGGTCACCTTCATGACGGCGGGGATGAGCGCGTACAGGCCGCCGACCAGCGCCGCGACCAGGATGATCACCGTGATCTGGATGGGGGCGGGGGCGGTGAACGTGGAGCCGACGTACGCGGCGCAGACGGCCGCGATCCGGTACTGGCCCTCCACCCCGATGTTGAAGAGGTTCATCCGGAACCCGACGGCCACCGCAAGGCCCGCGATGAACAGCGGCACCGCGCGGTTGAGGAAGACGGCGATCGAGTTCGACTGCGCCCGCGCGGACTCGCCGAAGTCGAACAGGGCGGTCAGCGCCGCGAGCGGCTCACCGCCCGCGACGATGATCGCCACGCTGCAGATCGCGATCGCCAGCAGGACGGCGACGACGGCGCCGGCGAGGGTGAGCAGCGCCCGGTTGAGCCCGGCGGGCATCACGTCTCCTCGTTACCGGCGATGGCGCCGGTCATGTAACCGCCCAAGCGCTCGGGCGTGATGTCGGAAGGGTCGAGCGCGGCCACGAGCCGGCCCCGGTAGATGACCTGGATCGAGTCGGACAGGCCGATGAGCTCGTCGAGGTCGGCGGAGATGAGCAGCACCGCGAGCCCGGCGGCGCGGGCGTCGCGCAGGTGGCCCCAGATGGCCGCCTGCGCGCCGACGTCCACGCCTCGGGTGGGGTGGGCGGCGATGAGGAAGGCGGGCTCGCCGCTCATCTCGCGGCCCACGATCAGCTTCTGCTGGTTGCCACCGGACAGGGCGAGGGCGAGGGTGTCCACGCCGGGCGTGCGTACGTCGTATTCCTCGACGATGCGCTCGGTGTCGGCCTTGGCGGCCCGCCGGTCGACCCAGATGCCGCTGCGCGCGGGTTTCCTCGTCTGGTGGCCGAGCACCCGGTTCTCCCACAGCGACGCCTCCAGGAGCAGGCCCTGGCGGTGGCGGTCCTCGGGGATGTAGCCGATGCCGGCCTCCCGGCGCTTCAGCGTGGACCAGCCGGTGATGTCCTGGCCGGCCAGTTCGAGGCGGCCGTGCGCGGAGCGGATGCCCATGATGGCCTCGATCAGCTCCGACTGGCCGTTGCCCTCGACGCCGGCGATGCCGAGGATCTCACCCTGGTGGATCGCGAACGACACGTCGTCGAGGAGCAGGCGCTGACCTTCGGCCTGCATGGTGAGGTTCGAGACCGTCAGCGTCACCGTGTCGGTCACGGTGGACTCGCGGGTCTCGGGCGTGGGCAGTTCGCTGCCCACCATCAGCTCGGCGAGCTGGCGCGCGGTGACGTTGTCGGGGTCCACGCTGGCGACCGTGGTGCCGCGCCGGATCACGGTGATCGCGTCGGCGATGTCGAGCACCTCGTCGAGCTTGTGCGAGATGAAGATGACGGTCAGGCCCTCCGCCTTCAGCTCGCGCAGGCTCTGGAAGAGCTCCTCGACCTCCTGCGGCACGAGCACGGCGGTCGGCTCGTCGAGGATGAGGATGCGGGCGCCCCGGTAGAGCACCTTGAGGATCTCGACGCGCTGCCGGTCGCCGACGCCCAGTCCCTCCACGAGCTTGTCGGGATCGACCCGCAGGCCGTGGGCCTCGGCCAGCTCGGTGATGCGCCGGCGGGCCGCCGCCGTGTCGAGCACGCCGACGTTGCTCGGCTCGGCGCCGAGGATGATGTTCTCCAGGACGGTGAAGTTGTCGGCGAGCATGAAGTGCTGGTGCACCATGCCGATCCCGACCCCGATGGCGTCGCTCGGCGTGCGGAAGCTGACCTCCGTGCCGTTGACCCTGATGGTGCCCTCGTCCGGTTTCTGCATGCCGTAGAGGATCTTCATCAGGGTGGACTTGCCCGCGCCGTTCTCCCCCACGATGGCGTGCACCGTGCCGGGCTGGACGGTGATGCGGATGTCGTGGTTCGCGACGACACCGGGGAAACGCTTGGTGATGCCCTCCAGCTCTACGGCCGGGGTCGCCGTGGCCAGGGTGTCAGCACTCATTTCGCCTCTCCTACGGGGGGCGGATAGACAGAAGGCCCGAAGTGGGGACTCCGGGCCCTCAGGTGTCTCTCCTACCCTGTTTACGGCTTGGCAGGAACCGTGATTTTGCCGTCGACGATGTCCTTCTTGGCAGCGTCGAGCTTGTCCTTGATGTCGTCGATCTCGCCGCCCGTGGTGGACAGGCCCACGCCGTCGACCTTCAGGTCGTAGGTGACGTTCGAGCCGCCCTTGGCGCCACCCTGGAACGCCTTGATGAACTCGAACACGCCGACGTCGACGCGCTTGAGCATCGAGGTCATGATCACCGACTGCAGCTCGGTCTCCTTGACCGTCTGGCGCTGGTCGGAGTCGACGCCGATGGCCTTCTTCTTGGCCGCGGACGCGGCCTGGAAGACGCCGAGGCCGGAGTCGCCGGAGGCGTGGTAGACGATGTCCGCGCCGTCCTGGTACATCTTCTCGGCCGCGACCTTGCCCTTGTCGGGGGCCTTGAAGCCGGAGAAGTCACCGTCGGGGGTGAGGTACTTGACGTCGATCTTGGCGTCCGCCTTGACCGACTTCACGCCCGCCACGAAGCCCGCCTCGAACTTCTTGATCAGGTCGCTCTCGACGCCGCCGACGAAGCCGACGTGGCCGGACTCCGACTTGGTCGCCGCCGCGACGCCCGCCAGGTAGGAGCCCTGCTCCTCGGCGAACAGCAGTCCGGTCACGTTGGGCGCGTTGGAGGCGGAGTCGACGACCGCGAACTGGATGTCCGGGTACTCCTCGGCCGCCTTCTTGATGTCCTCGGCGTAGGCGAAGCCGACACCGATGATCGGGTTGAAGCCGGCGTCCGCGAGCTGGCGCAGCAGGTCGCCGCGGTTGGAGCCGTCGGAGGCCGGGCTCAGCTCCTTGATCTCCGCGCTGAGGTCCGTCTGGGCCTTCTCCAGACCGGCGTAGGCCGCGTCGTTGAAGGACTTGTCACCGCGGCCGCCGACGTCGAACGCGAGCCCCACCTTGAGGTCGCTCTTCGGCGCCTCGCTGCTCGCCGCACCGGTCGGCTCCTGGCTGGCCGTGGTCCCCCCACCGCCGCCACCGCATGCGGCCACCGCCATGAGCAGGACGCCTGCGACCGAGCCGAGCGCCACACTGCTGAATCGCTTGCCGAGCAAGGCGACTCCTTCCATTTCCCCGCCGCCGAATCTCATCGCAGGCGCGAAGAAACGTACGGCACCTGCACGGAAGATAGTTGCTTGACCAGGGACAACCAAACTGGGACACAAGGTCGCAACCGCTCCGTTATCGACATCAGTCGCGTCTGTGACCTGAGCCGGGATTCCGGCACTTCGGACACTCCCGCAGGATTTCTCGACTTCGGTGGCCGATCCCCTCTTGCCCTGGAGGCCGATCATGACGGAGATTCCGACAGACGGTGGAAATCTTCGTATCGGAGCCCCGCATGCACCCGTGGAGACCCCTCTCCGTTCCGCTGGCCGCCTTGCTCGTGGCGGCCCTGACCGGCACCGCGTCCGCCACCCCTGAGACCCCCGCCGCCCCGGCCACTCCGGCGATCAAGGTGGAGCACAACGCGACCCAGCCCGTCTTCTCCCGGGCGGACGCCATCCTACAGACGGTGTTCGTCGAGGTCGATGGCACCGACAGCGACGGCGACGGAGCCGACGACCGGGTCGCCGTGGACATCCTGCGCCCCAAGGAGACCGACCAGGGACTCAAGGTCCCGGTGATCATGGAGGCCAGCCCGTACTACGCCCCGGGCAACGACGTCGCCAACCACCCCGTGGACGTGGACGAGAACGGCGTCCCGCTGCCCGCCATGACCGCGGCGGCGGGCCGGCTCGAAGCCGGCCCCTTCGACGGCTACTACGACAACTACTTCGTGCCCAGGGGCTACGCCGTGGCGCTGGTGGAGAACCTGGGCAGCGCCCGCGCCACCGGCTGCCCCACCTCGGGCGCCCCGAACGAGACCGCGGGCCCGAAGGCCGCCATCGACTGGCTGAACGGCCGCGCCAGGGGCTTCGACGCCGCGGGCGCCCCCGTCGAGGCCACCTGGTCCACGGGCAAGGTCGGCATGATCGGCGTCTCGTACAACGGCACGCTGCCGAACGCGGTCGCCGCGACCGGCGTGCCGGGCCTGGAGACGATCGTGCCCATCGCGGCCATCTCGAGCTGGTACGACTACTACCGCGCCAACGGCGGCGTCCTCGCGCCCGGCGGCTTCCAGGGCGAGGACCTCGACGTGCTCGCCAAGTACGTGCTGACCCGCCAGAACGGCCAGGCGGCCTGCGGCGCCCTGATCGACGGCATCACCGCCGCCCAGGACCGCGTCACCGGCGACTACAGCCCGTTCTGGGACGAGCGCAACTACCTCAACGACGTGCGCAAGGTGAAGGCCAGCGTCTTCCTCGTGCACGGGCTCAACGACTGGAACGTCAAGACCAAGCAGTTCGCCCAATGGTGGTACGCGCTGGCCAAGCGGCACGTCCCGCGCAAGATCTGGCTGCACCAGGGCACCCACATGAGCCCGTTCAACCTGCGCACGGCCGAGTGGCTGCGGCAGTTGCACGGCTGGTTCGACCACTGGCTGCACGGCATCGACTCGGGCATCATGCGCGAGCCGCAGGCGGACGTGGAGATCGCCCCGGGCCAGTGGGGGCAGCACGCCTCGTGGCCGCTGCCGGGCTCGGCCGCCGTCCCGCTGCACCTCGGCCCCAGCTCCTCGCTCGGGCTGCTCCCGCGCCCGCGGACGGCCGCGGAGACGTTCACCGACCAGAAGACCAGGACGGCCGAGCAACTCGTGGAGGCCGTGGGGAGCGATCCGAACCGGCTGGCGTACACGACCGGCGTGCTGCCCTCCGACGTGCGCGTCTCGGGGACGCCCACGGTCTCGGTGCGGGCCGCGTTCGACGGCGGGGCCTCGCCCTACCTGACGGCGCTGCTGGTGGACTACGGCTCCGACGTCCGGCCGACCGGCGCGCTGGTCTCGACCGGCCAGAACTACTGCTACGGGCAGGGGGTCCCCGGTGACACGGGCTGCACCGTCCTGCGCACGCTCGGCACCGCGACCACCCCGTACAAGATCGTCACCAGGGGCTGGCTGGACGTCCGCAACCGGCACCGGCCGGACCGGACGGAGGCGCTGCGCCCCGGCAAGGACTACACCTTCACCTGGGACTTCCAGCCGACGGACTACCTGTTCAAGAAGGGCCACCGGCTGGGGCTGGTGATCATCTCGACCGACCACGACTACACCCTGCGCTACCCGGCGGGGACGCGGATCACCGTCTCGCCGGGCAAGTCGTCCGTGCGGCTGCCCGTGGTGCTCGGCCGGCTGCCGTGACGAAGGCCCGGACGGCGGGGGTCACCCGCCCGCCGTCCGGGCCGTCAGGCCATGGCGGAGGTGATCGGGTCGAGCGGCCCGACCTCCCACAGCGCGGTCAGCGCCGTGGTGGCCATCACCCGCACGCCCATCGAGATGGCCTGCTCGTCCACGTCGAAGGTGCCCTGATGGATGTCGTACGTCACCCCGTCGGCCGAGCGGGTGCCCAGCCGGGCGAACGCCCCGGGGATCGACTCCAGGTACCAGGCGAAGTCCTCCCCGCCCAGTGACTGCTGGGTGGGGACGACCGCGCCGGCTCCCAGCGCCCGTTCCGCCGCCTCGGCCAGCATCTCGACGCTGACCTCGTCGTTGACCACCGGCGGCACCCCGCGGGTGTAGTCGAGGGTGGCCTCGACGCCGTAGGCGCCGGCCACCGACTCCAGCAGCGACTTGATCAGGTCGGGCGCGGCGTGCCAGGCGTTCTCGTCGAGGCAGCGCACCGTGCCCTCGGCCACCCCGTCGTCGGGGATCGCGTTGGCGGCGGAGCCGGCCTCGACCCGGCCCCAGACGAGGCTGAGCGACGAGCGCGGGTCGACGCGGCGCGAGAGCGCGGCGGGCAGTTCGGTGAGGATCTTGGCCAGGGCGAAGACGAGGTCGGCGGTGAGGTGCGGGCGGGCGGTGTGCCCACCGGGGCCGGAGACGCGGACGGCGATCCGGTCGCAGGCCGAGGTGATCGGGCCGCTCCTGAGCCCGAGCTGCCCCACGTCCACGCGCGGGTCGCAGTGGAGGCCGAAGATGCGGTCGACGCCGCTGATGCCGCCGTGGGCCATGACCTCCAGCGCGCCGCCGGGCAGTTCCTCGGCGGGCTGGAAGATCAGCCGCACCCGGCCGGGCAACAGCCCCGCCGCCGCCTGCTGGGCCAGGAAGATCGAGGTGCCGAGCAGGACCGTGGTGTGCACGTCGTGCCCGCACGCGTGGCAGACCCCGGCCACGGTGGAGCGGTAGGGCGTGTCCTTCTCGTCCTGCAGCGGCAGTGCGTCGATGTCGGCGCGCAACGCGACGGTCGGCCCGTCGCCGCTGCCCACGTCGCAGATGAGCCCGGTGCCCTTGGGCAGCACCGTGGGTGTCAGACCGGCGGCGGTGAGGCGTTCGGCGATCCGCTGCGTCGTGCGGTATTCGGCGAAGGCCAGCTCCGGGTGCATGTGCAGGTCGCGGCGGAAGGCCACGAGTTCCTGCTCCGTCTCCGCCAGGAACGCGTCGAGTTCCCCCCGCAGCTCACGTCCCCGCATTGTGTCACCGTCCCGTCCCGTGCCGCGCGGCCCGAACGTACCGGCCGTCGTGGCTCCTGCGCTCTTGAAAAAGTCCCCATCCCCACCGCGGCCACCCGGTTGAGCGGCCGCTCGGCGAATCAAAAGACACACCTGCTGGGTTCGGTGCGCGAGATCGTCAGCACGGGGCTTCGCGGTCGTCCGGTCGCGAGTGCCGCTGCAGCCGGGAGCACAGCGGTCGGCCGTGACCCCGATGGCGATGATTCGACTTTATCGCTCCCCCGCCGGTGCGCGATGGCAGATACACCAAAAGTTGCCCGACTGCAGGCCCGAAACCGCAGGTAAGTCACGTTCCGTACACATACGGCTGATCCGGAAATAGTCACAAGGGATCAGTAGATCGTGACCCGATGCTGTCAGTTCAAACGTGGTCAGCGATTTCGAATCCTGTCACCTTATGTCATGGTCATCACACTTTAGCGGTGGCTGCATCTGAGAAGAATGCGTGTTTCACTCGCTATATGATCACTAATATCCCGTTCGGGGAGAAGAGTGCTGGGTTGAGCATCTTCGAGCCGAGTGAGGGGACCCTGGTGGTCGTGCCCTCGCTCTCGCTTCCGCAGGACGAGCTCCGCCGGATCGCGGGAGTCAGGTCGTACGAGGAACGCCTGCTGTTCTTACTGCTCACGCTCCGCGAGCCCCGGGTCAAGGTGGTCTACCTCACCTCCGTACCCATCGATCCCGAGATCGTCGACTACTACCTCGGCTTCCTGCCCGATCCCGACGACGCCGCCAAGCGTCTGACGCTGATCAGCCTCGACGACCCCTGGTCCCAGCCGTTGACCAGGAACCTGCTCGACCGGCCCGACGCCGTCGAGCGGCTGCGCGCGGCGATCGACGGCGACGCCTGGCTGGTCCCGTTCGTGCTCAGCGAGTCGGAGGAGGAGCTGGCCGCGCTGCTCGGCGTCCCGCTCTACGGGCCTGCCACGTCGCTGTCCTACTACGGCTCGAAGAGCGGGGCCAGGGAGGTGGGACACGAGGCCGGCGTGCCGATGGCGCGCGGCTTCGGCGACGTGCGCTCGGCGCTCCAGATCGAGGAGGCCATCGAGGCCCTGCCCGGCGAACGCGTGATCGTCAAACTGAACGACGGTTACTCGGGCCTCGGCAACGCCATCGTCACGAAGGCCGACAGGTCGCTGACCAGCTTCTCGGCGGCGGGCGAGACCTGGAGCAGCTTCACCTCGAAGATCCGCGACCGGGGGGCGGTGGTCGAGGAGTTCATCGAGCACAGCCCGCTCTACTTCCCGAGCGCGCTGGCCCAGATCACGCCCGGCGGCGAGGCCCAGGTGCTCGCCACCCACGACCAGGTGCTCGGCGGCGTCAACGGGCACGTCTACCAGGGCTGCACGTTCCCGGCGGCGAGCGAGTACCGGGCCGAGGTCGGCGAGTCGGCCGCGCGGATCGCGCAGGTGCTGGCGGATCGGGGCGTGACCGGGATCTTCGGGATGGACTTCTTCGCGCTGAAGGGCGACTCGGGGTACGCGGCGCTGCTGTGCGAGATCAACCTGCGGATCGGCGGCACCACGCATCCGTTCGGCGCCGCCGTGCTGACGACGGAGGCCGTCTACGACCCCGCGACGGGCCTTCTCATGTCCGGAAATCAGCCGAAATTCTATACGGCGACCGATAACTGCTCTTCCGGCTGCCTGCTCGGCCGTACTCCCGGTGAGGTGATGCGGACCGCGGAACGGCTCGGGATCGGCTTCGACTCCGAGCGGCGTACCGGGAACGTCTTCCACCTGCTCGGCGCCATCCCCGAGCACGGCAAGCTCGGCTTCACCTCGATCGGCGACTCCCGCGAGGAGGCCGACGAACTGCACGCCCTCACCCGCCGCCTCCTGTGCGGTCCCTGACCTGCGGAGCCCCGCCCCGGGAGCCGCGCAGGCCCCGCCAGCCGATCACCGCCAGCACCACCCCGAGGACCACGTTCACCGCGACCAGGATGCCGTGCACCACATAGAAGCTCGTGGGGTGCCCATCGGCCAAGTTAAACCCCAGATTCATCCACTCGAAGATCATGAACGCGCCGAGGACGATGAGGAATCCGGCGATCTTTCGTGACACATGTACCTCTCTTGCATCGAAGGTGGATCTTCGGGGGATGTGTCGCCACATGCGCACTATCACGGAGCTACGCTGAGACCGCCATGTGGACGAAAATCTTGCCGGTCTCGGCACTCATCGCCTCGGTCACGCTCACCGGCGCGACCGCACACGCCGAACCGACGTCGCCGGTCGGCGGCGAGGCGCTGGGCGGCCACGGTCTGGTCGCCCCCACAGGCGTCAAGAAGCCGCCCAAGAGCAAGGCTACTTCGTACGTCATCGCGGACGCCGACACGGGTGAGGTGCTCGCCGCGAAGGACGCCCACGGGCGTTACCTGCCTGCCAGCACACTCAAGACGCTGACCGCGGTCACCCTGATCCCGAAGCTGGACAAGGAACGCCGAATCCGGCCCAGCCAGAACGCCTGCAACCAGGAGGGCAGCGCCGTCGGCCTGTCGCCCAAGACCACGTACAAGGTCGAGGACCTGTTCAAGGCGCTGATGATGTCGTCGGGCAACGACGCCGCCATGGCCCTGGCCGAGACGAACGGCGGCCTGGCCAAGACCATGGCCGACATGAACGCCGAGGCCAAACGGCTGCAGGCGTTCGACACGGTGGCCAAGACGCCCAGCGGGCTGGACAAGCCCGGCCAGAGCAGTTCGGCGTACGACCTGGCGCTGATCGCCCGCGCGGGCCTGGCCAATCCCGACTTCAAGCGCTACATCAGCACCAAGACCTCCAAGTTCCCCGCGCCCAAGGGGCACTACGAGATCAGCAACCACAACAAGCTGCTCTGGCGCTACGACGGCATGATCGGCGTCAAGAACGGCTGGACGTCGAAGGCCCAGGCCAGCTTCGTCGGCGCGGCCACCCGCGGCGGCCACACGATCGTGGTCAGCATCATGAAGCACGAGGGCTTCTTCTGGGAGGAGGTCTCCCAGCTCCTCGACTGGGGCTTCTCGGTACGGGGCAAGGCCGCCCCGGTCGGGCGGCTGGTCGACCCGCTCCCGGCCGCGGCGCTCGCCGCTCCCGGGCCCTCCGCCGTCCCGAGCGCGGCGGCGGCCTCGCCCGGCGTGTCCGTCACCCAGGCGGCCCAGCCGCCGCTGCTGGACACCGCCGCCGCCAAGCAGACCGACGAGACCAGGACGATCGGCTCGCTGGTGATCGGCGGGGGCCTGCTGTTCGGGATGATCTGGCTCGGGTACGGCATCCGCCGCCGGCGCGGACGCTCACGCGTCTGACGGCCGTCCCGCCCCCGGCGACCGGTCCGGCTCCGGGCCGGCCGCCGCGGGGCCGCCCGCTCCCGCCCAGGGGATCGGCGTCGGGGTGGGCGGCGGGCCGAGCCCCGCGGTGGCCGTCCAGGCCGCGACGAACAGCACGAGCCGGGCCGAGAGGTTCATCCAGACCAGCAGCCCGGCGGTGACGGCGAACGCGCCGTACACCGGGTTGCCCAGGGTGGTCGCCAGCAGCAGCGTCGCGACCTGCTTGAGCACGCCGAACGCGAGCGCGCCCAGCAGGGCGCCCTTGGCGATCATCCGGAACGGCCGGGTCGGCCGTTCCACCCAGCCGAGCAGGATCACGAACAGCAGCCAGTCGGCCCCGACGCTCGCCGCCACCCCGCCCACCCGCAGCGTGAGGGTGCCCACCGCCGACTCGGCGCCGAACAGCAGGCCCATGACCTTGTCGGTGGCGGTCGTCGCGAACCCCGCGACCAGCACGGACGTGACCGCCGTGACGCCCAGCAGCACCAGCGAGACGAGGTCGCGCAGCTTGCCGGGGACGAAGCCGAGCGGCGGCGTCGTGGTCATCGACATCTCCCGCAGCGCCCCGCGCAGCGCGTCGAGCGCGCCGAGCCCGGCGTAGAGCAGGCCGAGCAGGCCGATGATGCCCGCGGCCGTCTTGGCCTGGGCGATCTGGTCGAGGTTGAGCTGCTCCATGAGGCCCGGCAGCCGCTCGGAGATCGCCTGGTCCAGGGCGTGCCGGGTGGCCTCGCTGGTGGCCACCGCGAAGCCGAGCACCGAGTAGCCCAGCACCACGATCGGGAAGAAGGACAGGAACGTGAAGTAGGTGACCGCGCCCGCCAGCCGGTCGCCGAACTGGAGCTGGTAGCGCCGCACCGCCCTGATGAGATGGTCGAGCGACGGCCTGCGCACCCGCCAGTCGTCCAGCCTGCCGCGCCCCCAGGACCGTACCGACTCGACGCGCTCGGCGACTCTGGCCATCACCATCCCTCTTCCCGCGGCGGCGGTCGCCCGGGTCGCGGGGACCGTCGCCAGGTCGTGATGGAGCACCTGCCCACCACGTACGGCCGCACGCCCCCGGTCCCCGGGCTGCGGACGCCCTGCTCGCGCCCACAGCCCGACCGAAACATGAATGATTCTCCCTTCTGCGTGGGCTGTCGGCCACCCCCCGATATGGCCTGAGCAGGGCGGAAACCATGGCAGCGGGGTGCCGGGAGCCCTAGCCTGTGGGGAGTTGGGACCGATCCAGGAGGCGGCACGCCTATGGCCGAAACCGGCACCGGACAGATGGTCAGGCTCCAGCGCGAGCGCAGGGGCATGAGCACCACCGCACTGGCCACCCAGTCCGGCTGCACCCCCAGGCACATCGAGCTGATCGAGCACGGCAAACGCACACCCTCGCTCCCCCTGCTGCGCGAGATCGCCAAGGTGCTGGGGGTACGCACCGCCATCCTCCTGGGCGAGGCGCCGCGCGACTCGCACGAGCCCAGCAGGCCGCAGATCAGCGACATCGAGCGGGCCCTGTTCGCCGGCCGGTCGCTGGAGCCGGACATCGAGCCGCCCGACGCCGAACAGCTCTCGGAACGGGTGGCCGCCGCCCGCAACGCCTGGTTCACCTCGACGCGCCGCTACTCGATCCTGATGGCGGCCCTGCCGTCCCTGGTCACCGACGCCGAGAGCCTGGCGCTGGAGCAGACGCCGCGCTCGCACAGCGTGGCGACGGACGCGTACCTGCTGGCCAGAGGGGTGCTCAAACACCTGCGGCGGGTGGACCTCGCGCACCTCGCCGCCGACCGGGCGATGCGCTTCGCCGAGATGTCCGGCGATCCGCTCATGATCGCGTGGGCGTACTGGAACCTGGGGCAGTCGATGTTGTCGGACGACATGCACCAGATCGCGTACGACGTCGCGCGGCGCGCCATCGAGCAGCTCGAACCGCACGTGGCCGACGGCGACGAGCGGCACGTGAAGGCACTCGGAGCCCTGCACCTGCTCGCCGCCATCGGCGAGGCCCGGATGGGCGCCGACGACGCGGCCAAGGAGCGGGTACGCGGCCCGGCGGCGCGCCTGGCCGAACGGGTCGAAGACTGCTCGGGCGTCTACGACCTGGCCTTCTTCGGGCCCACGAACGTCGCCATCCACATGGCCAGCATCGAGAACGACATCGGCCGCCCCGAGGCGGTGCTGCACCTGGCCGACGACATCGACCTGCGCCGCACGCCGTCCATCGAACGCCGCGCCACCCATCTGGCGCAGGTCGCCCGCGCCTGCGAGGACCTGGGCGACGACGCCGCCAGCCTGCTCCATCTGCTGCGGATCGAGCGCGAGTGCCCGGAGGAGCTCGACCACAAGCTGCTGCTGCGCGAGATGGTGCGCTCGCTGGCGCGGCGGGCCAGGCCGTCGTGGGCGCCCGAGGTACGCTACCTCGCCGAGCGGCACGACATCCCCATCTGAACCCGCGCCCCGGCCCCGCCCTCGCCGAACTCTGAGTTCGGTCGTTGCGAACTGGGAGATCCCGCGCCCGAGTTCGTCACGTACCGGCGTACCCGTGCGACTCTGCGTCCATGAGTAGAGCGCCGAATGCCGACTTCGTCATGGAACGTCTTCTTCAGGAGGCCGGGCGGGAGTTTCCCGAGTGGTCCTTCGAACGCCATCGCTCCGGCTGGACCGCCACCCGCGACGAGACCCGGTTCACCAGACCCAGCCTGGCCGCCCTGCGCGCCATCCTCCGCGTGCACCGGACGGCCAGGAGAGGATGACGGCGACGCCGTCCGAGGGTGAAGGGCCGCTGCTGGGACGGCAACTCGACGTCCTGCGCACCACGTACCCGGCGTGGGAGATCGACTTCCGCGCCGATGCGCCCGCGACCACCCGGTGGACGGCCGTCCTGCGGCGACCGGTGACGGCGCGGCTGTCGGCCGGCGGGGTGCGGGCGCGGATCGGCTGCCAGGACGCCTTCACCCTCGCCTCCGCCCTCTCCCATCAGTGCTGCCTCCTGCACAACGGCCGGGCCGGCGCCTGACGGCCCGGCCCGCCGCGGACCGGGGGTCTCACAGGGTCGGCAGGAAGCCCACCTTGTCGCGGACCTGCGCCATCGTCTCCTTGGCCACCGCCGACGCCCGCCCGGCGCCGACCGCCAGCATGCGGTCGAGCTCCTTCTCATCGGCCAGCAGCTTCTCCGTACGCTCCCTGATCGGCGTGAACGTCTCGGCCACGGCCTCGGCGACGTCCTTCTTGAAGGTGCCGTAGCCCTGGCCCTCGTAACGGGCGACCAGTTCGGGGATGGGCGTGCCGGTCAGCGCCGACTGGATGCGCAGCAGGTTGGAGATGCCCGGCTTGTTCTCCTCGTCGAACAGCACCTCGGAACCGGTGTCCGTGACCGCCCGCATGACCTTCTTGCGCAGCGGCCCCGGCTGCTCCAGCACGTCGAGGATGCCCGCGGGGCTGGAGGAGGACTTCGACATCTTCGCCGTCGGGTCCTGGAGGTCGGTGATCTTCTCGACCTCCTTGAGGATGTACGGCTCGGGCAGCCTGAACGTGTCGCCGAAGCGGTGGTTGAAGCGCTGGCCCAGGTCGCGGGTGAGCTCGAGGTGCTGCTTCTGGTCGGCCCCCACCGGGACGCGGTCGGCCTGGTAGAGCAGGATGTCGGCGGCCTGGAGGATCGGGTAGGTGAACAGGCCGACGCTGGCCGCGCTCTCCCCGAACTTGGCCGACTTGTCCTTGAACTGCGTCATCCGGCCCGCCTCGCCCATGCCGGTGAGGCAGATCAGCACCCAGGCCAGCTCGGTGTGCTCGCGTACGTGCGACTGCACGAAGACGGTGGACCGCTCGGGGTCGAGCCCGGCGGCGAACAACTGCGCGGCGGCCACCCGGCTGCGCCGGCGCAGCGCGTCGGGCTCGGTCGGCACGGTGATCGCGTGCAGGTCGACCACGCAGTAGAAGGCGTCGTGAGTCTCCTGCATGGTGACCCACTGGCGGACCGCACCCAGGTAGTTGCCCAGGTGGAAGGAGTCCGCGGTGGGCTGGATGCCGGAGAGTACACGAGGTCTGGCCATAGCAGGCAATTGTGTCAGGAATCCTGCTCGGGGAGCGACTCGGCGGGCGCTCGGCGTTTCACTCTCACTCTCGCGATACGGCGGCCGTCCAGCTCGGTGACGGTCAGCTCGAAGCCGGAGAACTCCACCCGCTCCCCCATGTCCGGCACGTGGCCCAGCATGGCCATGACGAACCCGGCGAGCGTCTCGTAGGGGCCGTCGGGCAGGCGGATGCCGGTCTCGGTGGCGAAGTCGTTGAGGTTGGTCAGGCCGTCGATCTCGATCTCGCCGGCGGGCAGGACCACGACGTCCTCCTCGACGTCGTACTCGTCCCTGATGTCGCCGATCAGCTCCTCGACCAGGTCCTCCATGGTGACGATGCCGGCGGTGCCGCCGTACTCATCCACCACGATGGCCAGGTGCTGGCCCTCGGCGCGCATCTCGTTGAGCGTGGTGAGCAGGCGCTTGGAGGCGGGCACGAACTTGGCCGTCCTGATCGGCACGACCGCGCTGATCGGCTCGGTGCGCCCGATCAGCTCGGGGTCCAGCAGGTCGCGGACGTGTACGAAGCCGATGACCTCGTCGTAGGTGTCGCGGTAGACGGGGAAGCGCGAGTGCGGGAGCGTGGCGGCCAGGCGGGCGGCCTGGTCGAGCGGGGTGTCGGCCTCCATGAACTCCACCTCGGTACGCGGCAGCATCACCTCCCGGAGCTGCCGCTTGCCGGCGGCGAACACCTCGGCGATGAGCTTGCGCTCGTCGGCGGTCAGGTCGGTGTGGCCCACCACCATGTCGCGCAGTTCCTCGGTGGTGACCTCCTCGCGGTCGGCCTCCGGGTTGCCGCCGAGCAGCTTGACCACGCCGTCGGTGGACTTCGACAACGTCCAGATGATCGGGCGGGACAGGGCGGCGATGCGGTCGAGGAACGGCGCCACGAACAGCGACAGCCCTTCGGCCCGCTGCAGCGCCAGTCGCTTGGGGGCCAGCTCGCCCAGCACCAGCGACACGTACGAGATCGCCAGCGTGACCAGCACCAGCGACAGCACGGGCGTCACGGCCCGCGGCACCCCCACCAGCTCCAGCGCGGGCACGAGGTGGGTGGCCAGCCGGTCGGCGCCGAACGCGGCCGACAACATGGTGGCCACGGTCACGCCGATCTGCACGGCCGACAGGAACCGGTTGGGGTCGTGGGCCAGCTTGGCCACGCGCTCGCCGCGGCGGCCCTGCTTGGAGAGCTTGCGGACCTGGCTGTCCCGCAGGGAGACCATCGCGATTTCCGCGGCGGCGAAGAACCCCCCGATCAAGATGAACAGCAGGACCAGGGCGATGTTGGCCGCAAGGGTGTCAAACATTGTGGTTGGCAGCGTACTCGTCGGTTTTCCCGCGTATGCTGAACGGCAAGCCGTACAAAATCAAACATATTTCCACAGGAGTGAACATGAGGCTGCTGGTCACCGGAGGCGCCGGATACGTCGGCAGTGTCGTGTCGGCGCAGCTCATCGAGGCCGGACACGAGGTGACCGTACTCGACGACCTGTCAACCGGGCATGAGGACGCGGTGCCGCAGGGCGCCCGTTTCGTCCGTGCCGACATCACCGAGGCCGGCCAGGCGCTCGACGGCGTCCAGGCGGTGCTGCACTTCGCGGCCAAGTCGCTGGTGGGCGAGTCGGTGCAGCACCCGGAGCGGTACTGGGCCAACAACCTGGGCGGCACGCTGGGGCTGCTCGACGCCATGCGCGACAAGGGCGTGCACCGGATCGTGTTCTCCTCGACGGCGGCCACGTACGGGGAGCCGGAGCGCTCACCGATCGAGGAGGGCGACCCCACCCGGCCGACCAACCCGTACGGCGCCTCCAAGCTGGCCGTGGACACCGCGCTGAGCGCGTACGCCCGCCAGCGCGGCCTGGGCGCGGTGAGCCTGCGCTACTTCAACGTGGCCGGCGCGTACGGGCGCTACCGCGAGCGGCACGCGGTCGAGACCCACCTCATCCCCAACGTGCTGAAGGTGGCGACCGGCGAGCGCGAGTCGGTGAGCGTGTTCGGCACCGACTACCCCACGCCCGACGGCACCTGCGTGCGCGACTACATCCACGTCGCCGACCTGGCCAGGGCCCACCTGCTGGCACTCGACGCGGCCACCCCCGGCGAGCACCGCGTCTACAACCTGGGCAGCGGCACCGGCTTCTCCGTGCAGGAGGTGATCTCGGTCTGCCGCGAGGTCACCGGGCACGAGATCCCCGCCGTGGTCGGGGACAGGCGGCCCGGCGATCCGGCCGTCCTGGTCGCCTCCTCCGCCAGGATCCAGCGTGAGCTGGGCTGGAAGCCCGAGCGGGCGGCGCTGCGCGACATCGTTTCCGACGCCTGGGGAGCGCTTTCCGGGAAATGACCATGCGGAGCGGGAATGTGTGCTGTGATACCGAAATGTGAGGAGCTTTTCACCAAGGGTCACGAAGCTGATCTTCGGTGCCCTCATCGTGGTCTGCAGCGCGCTGGCCGCGGCGGGCGTCATCTTCGCCACCCCGGGGCCCGACCCCGCCATCCGGCCGACCTCCTGCCCCGAGGTGGTGCCCCCGTGAGCCGGCGGCCCGAACGCGCAACGCGCGCCCCCCGATCGAGCGGGCGGCGCGCGTTCACGAAGGCAGCGGGCGCGGGGCTCAGATGAGGCCCAGCTCCTTCACCGCCTGACGCTCCTCCTCCAGCTCGCGCACGCTGGCGTCGATGCGCTCGCGGGAGAAGGCGTCGATCTCGAGACCTTGGATGATCTCGAACTGGCCGCCCGCCGCCCGCACCGGGAACGACGAGATGAGGCCCTCGGGCACGCCGTAGGAGCCGTCGGAGACCACGGCCGCGGACGTCCAGTCGGTGCCGTTGACCCAGTCGTGGACGTGGTCGATCGCGGCGTTGGCGGCCGAGGCCGCCGAGGAGGCGCCGCGGGCCTCGATGATGGCGGCCCCGCGCTTGGCCACCGTCGGGATGAACGTGCCGCTCAGCCACTCGGTGTCGACCTGCTCGGCTGCGATCTTGCCGCCCACCTCGGCGTGGAACAGGTCGGGGTACTGCGTGGCGGAGTGGTTGCCCCAGATCGTCATCTTCTTGATCTCGGCGACCGGGACCTGCAGCTTGGCGGCGAGCTGGGACAGCGCGCGGTTGTGGTCGAGCCTGGTCATCGCGGTGAAGCGGTCGGCCGGCACGTCGGGCGCGTGCTGCTGGGCGATGAGCGCGTTGGTGTTGGCCGGGTTGCCCACGACCAGCACCCTGATGTCGTCGGCCGCGTGGTCGTTGATGGCCTTGCCCTGCGGGCCGAAGATGCCGCCGTTGGCGCCGAGCAGGTCGCCGCGCTCCATGCCGGCCTTGCGCGGCATCGCGCCGACCAGCAGCGCGACGTTGGCGCCGGCGAAGGCGACATTGGGGTCATCGGTGATCTCGATGCCGGACAGCAGCGGGAACGCGCAGTCGTCCAGCTCCATCGCGGTGCCCTCGGCCGCCTTGACCGCCCCCGGGACCTCCAGCAGGCTGAGCTTGACCGGCACGTCGGCGCCGAGCAACTGCCCCGACGCGATGCGGAACAGCAATGCGTAGCCGATCTGGCCGGCGGCTCCGGTGACGGTCACCTTGACGGGCACAGTGGCTGACGACGCCATGGCCTTCCCCTAACTCGCAGCGAAATTCGGTTGACCTTGGGGATGTTACCCGCTCGTCATCAGCAGGTTTCCATCGCGGGCACCTTCAGCTCCGCATCGAAGGCGACCTTCGAGAAATGCCTGGTCAGAAGCTGCTCGACGGCGCCCTTGGCGTAGAGATCGGCGATCACGGCCTGCACCGCGCGGCAGGTGCGCACGTCGCCGCTCCTGATGCCGACCGCGTAACGCTCGTTGGTGAGCTTGGCCCCGAGGATCTTGTAGCGCAGGTTCTCCCTGGCCGCGAACCCGGCGAGGATCAGGTCGTCGCCCGGCACCGCGTCCACCTTCCCGCTCCTGAGCATGTCCATGCAGACCGCGTAGTCGCTGGCCGCGACCGGCTCGACCGCCACCCGGTCCTGGACCTTGCCGACCGACGAGTTGTCCGGCGCGCAGATCCGCCTGCCCTTCAGGTCCGCGATCTTCTCGATGCCGCTGCCCGCGCGGACCAGCAGATCCTGGTGGGCCAGGTAGTACGGCCCCGCGAAGCGCGTCTCGCTCTTGTCGATCGAGTACGTGGCCACCACCAGGTCCACCCGGCCGTCCGCGAGCGCGTCGTCGCGCTCCTCCCTGGCGACCCAGATCAACTCCGTCTGCCTGGCCCCCAGCTCCGTCGCGAGCCGCTGGGCGATATCGATCTCGAAGCCCTGGAAGGCGTTGCCGTTCTGCAGCCCGACGCCCGGCAGGTCGCCCTTCACGCCGATCACGATCTTGCCGGTGCGCGCCACCTTGTCCACCACGGTGGCGAAGCTGGTGGCGGGCTCTGGCTCGCGGGTCGGCTCGACCTGGCCTGTTCCGCCGAAGAACGTCAGGCGCTCCAGGCCGCCGTCGGTCACCAGCGCGATCGCCGCCGCGGCGATCAGCGCGACGGCGACGAGCAGCGCCGGCCATACCTTCGCCCGCCTGCGCCGCTCGGGCACGATCGGCTCGGCCGCCGGGTACGGCGGCGGCGCGCCCCCGTCCGGCGGGGCCGTGCCGGAGTGCTGCCCCACGCCCGCCGCCGGAGCCGTCATGGCCGTCCGTCCGGCCGCGGATCCGGTCGGGGGCCCCGTCGCGGGTCCGGTCGCGGGTCCGGTCGCGGGTCCGGTCGCGGGTCCGGTCGCGGGTCCTGTCACCGGCGCCTGAGCCGGTCCTGTCATCGGGCCCGGCGTGCCCGTGGTGCGGTGGTGGCCCTGCGCACCGGAGCCACCCGTCTGGCCCGCCGCCGTGGCGCCACCCTGCGGCGGGGACGGCACCGGCGAGGCGCCGGTCTTGCGTCCCGGCTGGTCGGTGATGGATCCGGCCGACACCCGGATGAACGGCGTGGTGTCGTCGCCGGCCACCTGCACGCCCTTGGTGAGCACCGCGGTGGAGGCCCCCACCGAGGACGACTGCCCCAGCAGGCGCAGCAGGATCTGGTCGGCGGACGGCCGCTCGGCCGGCGACTTGGCCAGCGCCTCGCGCACCACACCGCGCAACGGCTCGTCCAGCATGCTGACGTCGACCTCGTGGTTGAGGATGCGGTTGAGCACGGTGGCGATGGACTTGCCCTCGAAGACCACCTGGCCGGTCGCCGCGAAGGCGATGGTCGCCCCCCACGAGAAGACGTCGGTGTAGGGCCCGATGTCGTCGCCGGCGATCTGCTCGGGGGCCATGTAGGCGGGGGTGCCGATGGCGCGGCTGGTGATCGTGCCGGTGGAGTCGATGATCCGGGCGATGCCGAAGTCCACCACGCGCGGCCCGTCGGCGGCGATGAGCACGTTGTCGGGCTTGAAGTCGCGGTGCACGATCGAGGCGTGGTGGATGGCGGTGAGCGCGGTGGCGGTGCCGATGGCCAGTCGGTCGAGGACCGTGCCGGTGAGCGGCCCGTCGGTCTCGACGATCTCCCGCAGCGGACGTCCGTCGATGTACTCGCTGGCGATGTAGGGCGTGTCGCCGTCGAGGTCGGCCTCCATCACGCGGGCGGTGCAGAACGACGCCACCCGCTGCGCCGCCTTCAGCTCCCGCGCGAAGCGCGACCTGGCGATGGTGTCACCGCTGAACTTGACGTGCAGCAGCTTGATCGCGGCCCGCTCGCCCTTGTCGTCGACCCCCAGATAGACGATGCCCTGGCCACCTTCCCCGACCCGTCCGGACAGCCGGAAGGACCCCAGCTCGGTGGGATCGCCGGCGACCAGCGGCGAGATTTGCGGCATTCGTCATCCCCACGTGTACAGAACCCCATCGACGCAAACTTTACGACGCTCAGCAACTTCTCAGGGATCGCTTAAGGTTTGGCTACGTCACGATTCAGGTCTTCCACGCCACGCGCGCGCGATGCCTTGCGCCCGAACGCCATCCGGTGAAGCCTCGAGACCATGGATCGCCCCTATGACATCGTGCTGTTCGGCGCGAGCGGGTTCACCGGCGCGCTGACCGCCGCCTACCTCGCCAGGGCGGCCGGCCCCGGCACCCGCTGGGCGCTGGCCGGGCGCGACCGGGCCAAGCTGGAGCGGCTCGGACTCGACGTGCCGATCCTGGTCGCCGACGCCGCCGACGCGGCCTCGCTCGCGGCGCTCGCCCGCCAGACCCGCGTCCTGGCCACCACGGTCGGCCCGTACGTGCTGCGCGGCGAGCCGCTCGTCGCCGCCTGCGCCGACGCGGGCACCCACTACCTGGACCTCACGGGAGAGCCGGAGTTCGTGGACCGCGTGTACGTCCACTACCACGACCGGGCGCTCGGCAGCGGCGCGAAGCTCGTGCACGCCTGCGGTTTCGACTCGATCCCGTACGACCTCGGCGTCCTGTTCACCGTCACCCGGCTGCCCGAGGACGTCCCGCTGAAGGTCAGCGGCTTCCTGCGGGGTGACGGACGCCCGTCCGGTGGCACGACGGCCACCCTGCTGACCGCCGCCGGCCGCGCCCGCAAGACCGCCGAGCAGGCCGCCCGGCGTCGCTCCGCCGAGCCCGTGCCCGCGGGCCGCACGGTCAGCGCGCTGCCGGGCGGGCTGCGTCACGTGGGCGGCTGGGCGCTGCCCATGCCCACCCTCGACCCGCGCATCGTCGGCTACTCCGCCCGTCTGCTCGACCGCTACGGCCCGGACTTCACCTACCGCCAGCACTACGCGGTGCGCACCCTGCCGCGGGCGCTCGCCACGGTGGCGGGCGCGGGCGCGGTCGTCGCGCTGGCCCAGGTCCCGCCGGCGCGGCGCTGGCTGCAGGGCCGGATCCGGCCCGGGGAGGGGCCGTCACCGGCGCGGCGGGCCAGGAGCTGGTTCAAGGTCACGTTCCTGGGCGAGGGCGGCGGCGAGCGGGTGGTCACGGAGGTCTCCGGCGGCGACCCGGGCTACGACGAGACCGCCAAGATGCTCGCGGAGTCGGCGCTGTGCCTGGCCTTCGACGACGTCCCCGAACGCGCGGGCCAGCTCACCACCGCCTCGGCCATGGGACAGCCGCTCATCGACCGCCTGCACCGCGCCGGGATCACCTTCGACCGGAGATCCTGACGGTCCCTCCTCGCGATCGGCCGGCCGTCAGTAGGGCAGGCTCCAGTTCGCGAAGGACTTGCGCAGGTACGGCGTCTTGTACTTCGGATAGGCGACCGTGCTCACGTCCCCGTCGGAGGTGTAGCGCATGTCCGGGTTCTTCTGCAGCCAGTCGAGCCAGGCCTCCGAGCAGAACTGGGCGCAGTCGCCCTTCTTCTCCATGGCCTTGATCCGCGGGATCCCCGCCGCGTCGAACGACTTGCTGAACGGCGCCGGCGCGGGCGTGTACCCGGCCAGGAACGCGCCCTTGTGCTTGTACTGCTTGCCGTGCAGCGCCCAGTCCTTCTTGGTCGGCTGGTTGCCGTAGGGCAGGGCGATCGTCGTCGGGTCGGTGAAGGAGAGCGAGCTGATGGTCTTGCCGATCGAGCCGATCTGCTCCTCGACCTCCTTCTGCGAGCGGCCCCGCAGGTTGAGGTGGTCGCGCGTGTGGTTGCCGATCTCGAAGCCGTTGTCCTTGAGCCAGAGCAGCGCCTGCGCCTGCTCCTCGCGCACGGTCTTGCCGAACATGTCACGCGTGACGAAGAAGGTGGCCTTCGGCTTCCAGCCCGGGTGCGCCGCGGCGACCTCCTTGAGGATGGCGATCGCGGTGTCCTTCTGCGGGACGCCCATCTCGTTCAGGGTGAGCTGTGATGGAGATGAGTCGTCGAAGGTCAGCACCACGGGATGTTTCCCGGCCGGGATGTCGATCTTGCCGGCCGCGTAGTCGCCGGCGCTGACCGGCACGTAGTTCTCCTTGATCAGGCGTTCCAGATCCCTCCTGAACTGCTGCGGCGACCTGTCGTCGGTCGTCTGCGGCTTGGGCACGATGCGGTGCCACATGAGCACCGGGATCTGGCCCAGCTCGTTCGCCTTGACGTTGGCCGCGTTCTTGAGCTTGGCGGCCTTGGCCGCCTTGAGCCTGGCAGCGGCGTCCACCTTGGTCTCAGCCAGCTTGGTGGTCTCCGGCTGTGAGTCGCAGCCCGTCAGGATCGCGGCGGCGGTGAGCGCCCCCAGCCCACACAGAAAACGCAGTCGCATCCGAACCCCCCGAAACGCGTACGACTGTTCTGAGCTGCCTCATACCCATGTGATCAACAGCGCCACGCCGCCCTGCGCGTCAAGACATGGGAAAGGGCCGCCCGGACGCGCCATGAACCGAAAAGGGCCGCTCCACGGGGAAGCGGCCCTCAGCGTGTGGGGGAAGAACGGCGATCAAGCCATCTTCTTCTTGAGGTTCTCGTCGAGCGCGGCGAGGAAGTCCTGGGTGGTGAGCCACTTGGCGTCGCCGCCGACCAGGAGCGCGAGGTCCTTGGTCATCTGGCCGCCCTCGACGGTCTCGATGCAGACCTGCTCCAGCTTGCCGGCGAACTCGCTCACCGCGGGGGTGTTGTCGAGCTTGCCGCGGTGGGCCAGGCCACGCGTCCACGCGAAGATCGAGGCGATCGGGTTGGTGGAGGTGGGCTTGCCCTGCTGGTGCTGGCGGTAGTGGCGGGTCACGGTGCCGTGCGCGGCCTCGGCCTCGACGGTCTGGCCGTCGGGGGTCATCAGGACCGAGGTCATCAGGCCGAGCGAGCCGAAGCCCTGGGCGACCGTGTCGGACTGGACGTCGCCGTCGTAGTTCTTCGCGGCCCAGACGTAGCCGCCCTCCCACTTGAGCGCCGCGGCGACCATGTCGTCGATGAGGCGGTGCTCGTAGGTCAGGCCGGCCTGCTCGAACTCGCTCTTGAACTCGCTCTCGTAGACCTCGGCGAAGATGTCCTTGAAGCGGCCGTCGTACGCCTTGAGGATCGTGTTCTTGGTCGAGAGGTAGACCGGGTAGTTGCGGTTCAGGCCGTAGCGCATCGACGCGCGGGCGAAGTCGCGGATCGACTCGTCGAGGTTGTACATCGCCATCGCGACGCCACCGCCGGGGAAGTCGTACACGTCGAGCTCGATCGGCTCGGAGCCGTCCTTCGGCGTGTACGTCAGCGTCAGTGTGCCCTCGCCGGGGATCTTCAGGTCGGTGGCGCGGTACTGGTCGCCGAAGGCGTGACGGCCGACGACGATCGGCTTGGTCCAGCCCGGCACGAGCCGCGGCACGTTCGACATGATGATCGGCTCGCGGAAGATGACGCCGCCGAGGATGTTGCGGATGGTCCCGTTGGGGGACTTCCACATCTTCTTGAGTCCGAACTCCTCGACCCGCGCCTCGTCAGGGGTGATGGTGGCGCATTTCACACCGACGCCGTACTTCTTGATGGCGTTGGCGGCGTCGATGGTGACCTGGTCGTCCGTGGCGTCGCGGTACTCGATGCCGAGGTCGTAGTACTTCAGGTCGACGTCGAGGTAGGGAAGGATCAACTGGTCCTTGATGAACTGCCAGATGATCCGGGTCATCTCGTCGCCGTCAAGCTCGACGACGGGGCCCTCCACCTTGATCTTGGGCATGCGAATGGTTCCCCTTCAATGAATTGATGCGTTGAGGCTATCGGACCGTCCGGTCACGGTGCGAAAAGGGAGAGGATGAGCGCTTTCAGCTCGTTGTTGTAGAGCAGCAGCGAGGTCAGGACCAGCACGAATCCGAACACGGACAGCGTGATGACGTCGTTCCTCTTGCTCCGCAGCGCGAGCTGGCCGCCGTACCCGGCGAAACGCAGCGCGGCGCCGACCATGATGGCGGCGCCCAGTACGAACCCGCCCCAGCGCGGGTTCACGAGCAGAATCACGAGCACGCCGACGACCGCGCCCGCCAGGATCAGCGGGTACGGCCCCCAGCTCTCGTGTTCGGTCCTCTGTTGGCTCAACGCTCCTCTATCGGCTTCCACTTCTGGTCGGTCTCACCGATGTACTCACTGTCGGGGCGGATCAGCCTGTTGTCGGCGTGCTGCTCGATGACGTGAGCGGTCCAGCCGGACATGCGGCTGATGGAGAAGACCGGCGTGAACAGGTCAGTCGGAATGCCAAGGTAGTGGTAAACCGACGCCGCGTAGAAATCGACGTTCGGGAAGAGGCCCTTCGTCTCGAGGACGACCTCCTCCATCTCCCTGGACATCCGGTAGTAGGTGTCGTCGCCGGTGGCCTCGCCCAGCTCGGCGGACATCCTGCGCAGATGCGTGGCGCGCGGGTCCTCGGTCTTGTAGACGCGGTGGCCGAAGCCCATGATCTTCTCGCCGGCGGCGAGCTTGTCGCGTACGGCCTGCGCCACACCTGACGGCGACAGCGACTCCAGGGTCTTCATGACCTGCTCGTTCGCCCCGCCGTGCAGCGGGCCCTTGAGGGTGCCGATGGCGGCGACGATGGCGGAGTGCATGTCCGACAGGGTCGCGGCGCAGACGCGGGCGGCGAAGGTGGAGGCGTTCATGGTGTGGTCGGCGTGCAGCACCAGGCACTCGTCGAGGATCTCGACCTCGCGCTGTGCGGGGGTGCGGCCGGTGATCTGGAGCAGGAAGTTCGCGGCGATGCTCAGCGACGGGTCCGCCTCGGGGACCTCGGAGCCGGTGCGGGCGGCGTGGTAGCGGGCGACGAGCAGCGGCTGCTGGGCGACCAGCCGGGCCGCCTTGCGCAGGTTGGCGTCGGGGGCGATGGAGCTCTTGTCCGGGTCGTCGGCGCCTGCCAGTGAGACCAGCGAGCGCAGCGCCTCCATGGGTTTCTGCTTCTCGGCGATCTCGGCGATGTTCGCGGACACGAGGGCGCCCAGTTCCCGGCCCTGAGCGAGTTCGGCGCGGTAGGCGCCCAGCTCGGAGCGGGAGGGCAGCTTGCCACGCTGGAGCAGGTGCGCGGTCTCCTCGAACGTCGCGCGGCCGGCCAGGTCGTGGATGTCGTATCCACGGTAGAAGAGGCGACCGGCCTTTCCGTCGATGTCACTCAGCGCTGTGGACGCCGCTACGACATCGGCCAGACCTTTCGTGGGCTTGTCCGCCATGAGTGTTTCCTCCGCTTATCCTGGCCCGAAGTCTACCCGTGAGCAGGTAAAACCGGCCGCAAAGCCCCAAACCAATTTCACGCCGGATTCTCCTTTCGGCAAAGGAGATTCCGCATCCCCTCGGTTGGGTAAGCCGGAGCTGTAGTAATAGTTACGGCGGGCTACCTGGGGAGGAACTGCCGTGGAGGGGCCGTTCATACGCATCGAGGACACTGGCGAGGTGGTCCCGTTGCGCCCCGAGATCACGACGGTCGGAAGGGGCCGGGGCGCAGACATCCGGCTCACCGATCCCAGCGTGTCTCGACTCCATGCCGAGTTCGTCAGACGAGGACCCTACCTGTATGTCGTCGACCTGGGGTTGTCCAGGAACGGCACACGGGTGAACGGCAGGCCGATCGCCCGGAGGGTGCTCGACGACGGCGACGTCGTCTCCTTCGGCGCGGCGCGGGGTCGCATCGGTGGAGTCCCCCGAGAGGACTTCACCCCTGAGGTCGAACTGCGCAGGGCTGCCGCGCCCGAGCTGACCAGACGCGAGGTCGATGTGCTGACCTCGCTCTGCCGGCCGGCGCTGTCCGACGAGGCGTTCGTCGCTCCGGCGACGGCACGTGAGATCGCCGACGACCTGGTCGTGACCGAGGCCGCGGTCAAGCAGCATCTGCTGCGGCTGTACCAGAAGTTCAGGATTCCCGAGGGCACCAACCGGCGCACCCGGCTGGCCAACGAGGTCGTCGCGCTCGGTCTGGTGCGCCCGACCCCGGTGGTTCCGCCACAACGGGCGTCGGGAACCTCCGCCGAGCAGCCGTCGGCTGCCGGGCGAAGGGCCTCGTGACGGGTCCGCACCAGGGCTTCTGAGATCGCGACCGGAACTACGGCGAGGGGTTCCGGCAGCATCGGAACCTTCCGCCCCATCCGTGCCGGTCCTCCGGCACGGATCCGAGCAGCGGCGCGCACCTGAGGGGCGCACGCCGGGCTCGTCACCGGTCAGGAAAACGGCCGGCGACGCGCGCAGGCGTAGCACGCCCTCAGAGCACGTTCAGCTCATCCGGCAGATCGGTCCGGGGCGGCGCCCTCACACCACCCGGAAGCCGTTGCTCGGCTTGCTGGTCCGGTTCGCCCGGTCCACCGCCACCGCGTAGTAGTGGTCGCCGCGCTTGCCGTCGGGGTCGGTCCAGCGGACCTGCCGGTCGCCGGGCACGACCGCGACCAGGTTGCGCGCGTCGGCGAAGGCGGCGGCGTCCGCGTGCCGGTCGGAGCGGAAGATCGCGAACAGGAACGGCTCGTCCCGGCCCGTGGCGACCGCCCGTACCTCGACGCCGCCCGGGCGGCGCAGCGCGTACGCCACCACCGGCCGGCGCGGCGGTTCCCCGTCGGCCAGCCTGGGCAGCACGGGAGCGAGCGCGGGCCGCACGTAGTGATCCTTGACCGCGGTGGAGATGGAGCCGAGCCGGTCCACCTTGACGTCGTTGGCGTTGTACCAGATGTCGCCGCCGATCTCGGGGTGCGCCCGGTTCAGCGTCAGGTGCTTGGACAGCTCGTCCGGGACCTGCCACTCGGCGGCCTGCGCGGGGTCGCCGGCCTTGTACGCGGCCTGCCCGATCCACAGCAGCGTGCCGGTGCCGCTCGCCACGTCCGACCACCAGGGCACGAGCTTGGAGTAGTCGGCCGGCGGCTGCCCGATGTACCAGTAGAGCTGCGGCGCGATGTAGTCCAGCCAGCCCTTCTTGACCCAGCCCCGGGTGTCGGCGTGCAGGTTGTCGTAGGACTGCCCGCCGCTGGTCTCGGAGCCGAGCGGGTCGGTGCCCTTGTTGCGCCAGATGCCGGAGGGGCTGATGCCCCAGGCGATCTCCGGCTTGGCCGCCAGCACGCGCTGCTGCATCTCCCGCACCATGAGATCGACGTTGTCGCGCCGCCAGGCGGCCAGGTCGGGGAAGCCGGCGCCGTACTTGGCGAACTCCTCGGCGTCGTCGAAGGCCGTGGTGTTGGTCGGGTAGAAGTAGTCGTCGAAGTGCAGGCCGTCGATGTCGTAGCGGGTGACCGCGTCCATCATCGCGTCCTGGCAGAACTTGCGGACCTCCGGGATGCCCGGGTTGTAGTACAGCTTGCCGCCGAACGGCAGGATCCACTCGGGGTTGCGCCGTCCGGGGTGGTCGGGGTGGAGCTGGGCCGGGTCGGCCTGCATCGAGACGCGGTACGGGTTGAACCAGGCGTGGAAGGCCAGGCCGCGCTTGTGCGTCTCCTCGACCGCGAACCCGAGGGGGTCGTAGCCGGGGTCCTTGCCCTGCGTGCCGGACAGGTACTGTGACCACGGCTCGAACGGCGACGGCCAGAACGCGTCGGCCGTCGGCCTGATCTGCACGAACACGGAGTTGAGCTTGCGTTGGACGGCCACGTCCAGCCAGGCGAGGTACTCGGCCTTCTGCTCGTCGGCGCTCAGACCGGGCTTGGACGGCCAGTTGATGTTGACCACGGACGCGATCCACATGCCGCGCATCTGGCGCAGCGGCGGGATCTGGTCCGCCTGCGGGGAGGCGGAGAGGGCGAACGCGGGCATCGGGACGGCGGTGGCTGCGGCGGCGAGGGCGAGGCCCTTCAGGAGAGTCCTGCGGCTGTGCATGGGGGGGGTGGCCTCTCGGAGGTGGTTGTATCGAAGCCGACAATGACAGAAAATTACCTTCAGATCAACAACTGTGAAGGAAAATGCCGATGAGCGGTGACCTGGACAGACTGGCGATGACGGCGCTGCACCCAGGGTTCGACGGGACCTCCGTCCCCGACTGGTTGCGCCGTGCGCTGGACGAGGGACTCGGCGGGGTGGTGCTGTTCGCCCGCAACGCCGTGGACGGCCGGCTCGTCCGGCAGATCCGCGCCGGAAACCCCGATGCGGTGATCGCCATCGACGAGGAGGGCGGCACGGTCACCCGGCTGGAGGTCGCGGCCGGCAGCTCCTTCCCCGGCAACCGGGCGCTGGGCGTCGTGGACGACGTGGCGCTCACCGAACAGGTGGGCCGCCAGATCGGCCGGATGCTCGCCGACCTCGACATCACCCTCGACTACGCCCCCTCCGCCGACGTGAACGCCAACCCGGCCAACCCGGTCATCGGCGTACGCTCGTTCGGGCCGACGCCGGAGCTGGTCGCCCGGCACACCGTCGCGTACGTGCGCGGCGTGCAGGGCGCGGGCGTGGCCGCGTGCGCCAAGCACTTTCCCGGCCACGGGGACACCGTCACCGACTCCCACCTGGCGCTGCCCACCGTGCACGCCGCGCGCGAGGTGCTCGCCGAGCGCGACCTGCCGCCGTTCCGGGCCGCGATCGAGGCCGGGGTGCGCTCGATCATGTCCGGCCACCTGCTCGTGCCCGCGCTCGACCCGTCGCTGCCGGCGACGCTGAGCCGTACCGTCCTGACCGAGCTGCTGAGGGGCGAGCTCGGCTTCGACGGGATGCTCGTCACCGACGCGATCGAGATGCAGGCGGTGGCCGCCATGTTCACCCCCGGCGAGATCGCCGTGCGCGCGCTCGCCGCGGGTGTGGACGCCATCTGCGTCGGGCTGACCACGGAGGACGGCCTGCGCGAGCTGCGCGAGGCCGTCGTGGCCGCCGTCCGCGCGGGCCGGCTGCCCGAGGAGCGGCTCGCGGAGGCCGCCGCGCGGGTGCGGGCGCTGTCCGGCTGGTACGCGGGCCAGGCGCAGGCACGCGCGCAGGCCCACGACGACGTGGACGAGGGCGTGGGCCTGCGTGCCGCCCGCGCCGCGCTGAGCACGACCGGGACCGCCGGGCTCGACCGCGCGCCGCTGGTCGTCGAGGTCAACACCCGGCTCAGCCAGGCCGTGGACCCCGCCGTGCGGACCGGCGTCGCGGCCGCGCTGGCCGCCCTGTTGCCGGACACGGCCGGCGTGCGGCTGGGCCCCGGCGGCGATCTGCCCGCGTTCGACGACCGGCCGGTGGTGCTGGTCGTGCACGACGCCGCCCGGCACGACTGGGTGCGCGACGTCGTGGCCAAGGCCCTCGCGGTGCGGCCCGACGCGATCGTGGTGGACACCGGCATACCCGCCCCGCCGGAAGGGGCCACACACGTCGCCACCCACGGCATCTCCCGGGTGTCGGCGCAGGCGGCGGCGGAATGGCTGGTCCAGTGAGCGTCGAACCCGCGAACCCCGTCGCGGCCGTACGCGCCGTGCTGCCCTCGCTGACGCCGGCGGCGCAGTCCATCGCCCGGCTCATCCTGGACGACCCCCGCGTGGTCGTGCGCAGCACGATCACCGAGTTCAGCTCGGTGTCCGGGACGAGCGAGGCGACGATCGTGCGCACGGCCCGTGCGCTGGGCTTCTCCGGCTACTCGCAGCTCCGCTTCGCGCTGGCGGCGGCCGTGGCCAAGGAGCCCGAGCGGCTGGTGCCCGGCGACCTCGCGCCCGACGACCCGCTCACCGACGTGATCGCCAAGGTCGCGCGGGCCGAGTCCGAGGCGCTCGCCGACACCGCTGCCCAGCTCGACCCCGTCCAGCTCGCCGAGGTCGTCTCGGCGATCTCGGAGGCGCGGCGGGTGGACGTGTACGGGGTGGCGGCGTCCGGGCTGGTGGCCGCGGACATGTCGCAGAAGCTGCTGCGGATCGGGCTGTCCAGCCACCCGTTCAGCGACGCCCACCTGGCGCTGACCAGCGCGGCGCTGCTGCGTCCCGGGGACGTGGCGGTGGCGATCAGTTGCAGCGGGGAGACGCCCGACGTGTTGGTGCCCGCCCGGACGGCGGCCGAGGCGGGGGCGCAGGTCGTGGGGATCACGAACAACCCGCGATCGTCGCTGGCCGAGCTGGCCGATCACACGCTGGTGTCGGCGGGGCGCGAGACCGCGTTCCGGCCGGGCGCGCTGGCCAGCCGGATCAGCCAGTTGCTGATCGTGGACGTGCTGTTCGTCGGGCTGGCCCAGCGTCGCTACGACACCGCCGACGCCGCCATCCGCGCCACCCGCCAGGCCACCGACCGCTACCGGGCGCGCTGACCGGGTGTCTCCCGCCGGGTGTGTCCCGTCAGGGGTGGGGGGTGGCGACCGAGGCCAGGTCGGACTCGATCCGGGCGGCGGTGGCCAGCAGCGGCGGCAGCAGGTCGCGGTGCACGGCCTGCACGCTCGTACGGGTGGCGTGGGTCGAGACGTTGACCGCCGCCACTGTACGGCCCAGCCGGTCGCGGATCGGGGCGGCGATCGAGCGCAGCCCCTCCTCCAGCTCCTGGTCCACCATCGCCCAGCCGCGCGCCCGTACCTCGTCCAGTTCGGCGCGCAACGCCGCGGGCAGCACGATCGTGCGGGAGGTGAGCCGGCGCAGACCGGCCCGTGACAGGTACGCCTCCAGTTCCTCCTGAGGCAGCCCCGCCAGCAGCACCCGCCCCATCGACGTGCAGTAGGCCGGGAAGCGGGTGCCGATGCTGATGCTCACGCGCATGATCCGGGCGGTGGCCACGCGTGCCACGTACACCACGTCCTCGCCGTCCAGGACCGCCACCGAGGCCGACTCGCGCAGTTCGGCCGCCAGCCGTTCGAGGTGCGGGTCGGCCACCTCGGGCAGCGACAGGCTGGACAGGTAGGCGTACCCGAGTTCCAGCACCCGCGGGGTGAGCGCGAACAGCCGGCCGTCGTTGCGCACGTATCCGAGGTCGGTCAGCGTGATCAGGAACCGCCTGGCCGCCGCCCTGCTGAGCCCGGTGGCGCGGGCCACCTGACTGAGCGTCAGCTCAGGCTCGGCGGCGCTGAACGCCCGGATCACCGCGAGCCCGCGGGCGAGCGACTGCACATGATCGACCATGGGTGATCCCCTTGACAGGAGCCGACAAAAGCGTAGCTTCCGCGATACGGGGTTGTTCGGTCAGAGAATACATGTGCGCATCGCGAACAGAAAGAGGAGCCAGCCGTGCGTCGCGCTCTCGTGATCCTCACCGCTGCACTGCTCGTGACCGCCTGCGGCGGCACGCAGAACGCGGCGTCCACCCAAGGCTCAGGGCTGTCCAAGGTCAACGCCGGTGTGATCGCCATCGTCGACACCGCGCCGATCCATCTGGGCAAGGCCAAGGGCTTCTTCACCGAGCAGAAGATCGACCTCACCATCACGCCCGTCCAGGGCGGCGCGGCGGCCATCTCCGGCGCGGTGAGCGGTCAGTTCCAGTTCGCCTTCGCCAACGTGACATCGCTGCTGACCGCCAAGCAGCAGGGCCTGGACGTGAAGGTGGTCGCCAACGGCGTCTCCTCCACCGGGCAGCAGGGCAAGGACTTCAGCGCGGTGCTGGTCAAGCCCGACAGCCCGATCAAGGCGCCCAAGGACCTGGCGGGCAAGAAGATCTCCGTCAACCAGCTCAAGAACATCGGCGACACGACCGTGCGCGCCTCGGTGCGCAACGCCGGCGGCGACCCGACCGGCATCGAGTTCGTCGAACTGCCCTTCCCCGACGCGCCGGCCGCGCTGCAGAGCGGCCGGGTGGACGCCATCTGGGTGGTGGAGCCGTTCGTCAGCCAGGCCGTCAGCCAGGGCGCCCGTCCGGTGGCCTGGAACTTCGCCGACGCCGCCGACGACCTGACCGTGGCCATGTACTTCACCACCGGCAGGACCGACCCCGACCTGACCGGCCGGTTCACGGCGGCGCTGCGCAAGTCGCTGGAGTACGCCGACGCCCATCCCGACGAGGTGCGCGAGGCGCTGAAGACGTACACGAAGATCGCCCCCGAGGTGATCGCCAAGATCTACCTGCCGAAGTGGCCGGCGGAGGTGAACAAGGCGTCCGTCCAGACCATCGCCGACCTCGCGGCGGCGGACGGCGTGCTCAAGGAGAAGATCGACGTGTCGACGCTGATGCCGTGACCCGGCGCGACGGTTGGCTGTCCAGACTGGGGTACGGCGCCGCCGGGCTCGGCGGCCTGCTGCTGCTGATCGAGGCCGTGCCCCGGCTCGGCCTGGTGGACGGGCGGTTCCTGCCGCCCGCCTCCGAGATCCTCGCCACGCTGGCCACCCAGCTCGGCACACCCGAGCTGTGGGTCGCGCTGGGCGAGACCCTGCGCGGCTGGGCGATCGGGCTGGCGCTGGCGTTCGGCGCGGCGGTCGTGCTCGGCGTGGTCATCGGGATCGTGCCGGGGCTGCGCGCGCTGACGAACTCGACCGTCGAGTTCCTGCGGCCCATCCCGTCGGTGGCGCTGGTGCCGCTGGCCACGCTGCTGTTCGGCCCCTCGCTGGGCTCGACGCTGATGCTGGTCGTCTACGCGGCGTTCTGGCAGGTGCTCATCCAGGTCCTGTACGGCGTGGCGGCCGTGGACCCGGTCGCCTTCGACACCGCCAGGTCGTACGGGCTGTCGGCCTGGTCACGGGTGCGGCACCTGGTGTGGCCGAGCGCGCTGCCGTACGTGATGACCGGGCTGCGGCTGGCGGCGGCGGTGGCGTTCATCCTGGCGGTGACGGCCGAACTGGTCATCGGCAGCCCCGGGCTGGGGGCCGAGATCCAGGTGGCGCAGAGCAGCGGCGCGGTGTCCTCCGTGTACGCGCTGATCGTGGTGGCCGGGCTGGTCGGCATCGCGGTGAACGCCGCCGTGCGGCTGCTGGAGCGCCGGGTGCTGGCCTGGCATCCGGCCGTGCGTTCGGAGGTGGCGGCGTGACGGCGTCCGGTCCGCTGAAGGTGCTCAGGGCGCTGGCGATGCCCGCGCTGCTGGTGCTGGCGTGGTGGGCGGTCAGCGGGAGCACGTTCTACCTGCCGAGCCCCGCCGCCGTGGCGCGGGCGTTCGCCGAGACGTGGCTGTCGGAGCGGCTCGTGGACGACGTGCTGCCCAGCGCGGGCCGGCTGCTGGCCGGGTACGCGCTGGCCGGGCTGCTCGGCGTGGGCCTGGGCGTGCCGATCGGGCTGTCGCGGCGGCTGCGCGCCACGCTGGAGCCGGTGCTGGAGTTCTTCAGGGCCGTCCCGCCGCCCGTGCTGGTGCCGCTGATCATGCTGCTGGCCGGGATCGACACCCCGATGAAGGTGCTGGTCATCGTCTCGGGCTGCGTGTGGCCCGTGCTGCTCAACACCGTGGAGGGCGTGCGGGCGCTGGACGGGGTGCTCGCCGACACCTGCCGCATGTACGGCGTCCGGGGCGTCGCGCGGCTGCGCCGGTTCGTGCTCCCCGGGGCCGCCCCGCAGATCATGGCCGGGCTGCGGCAGGCGCTGTCCATCGGGATCATCCTCATGGTCATCAGCGAGATGTTCGCCAGCTCCAGCGGGCTGGGGTTCACGATCGTGCTGTTCCAGCGGCAGTTCCAGATCGCCGAGATGTGGAGCGGGATCCTCCTGCTCGGGCTGCTCGGGCTGGTGCTGTCGCTGCTCTTCCGCCGCGTGGAGCGGTGGGTGCTGGCCTGGTACTACGGCAGTGGAGCCGCCCGTGCTTGAGATCTCCGAGTTGCACAAGGTCTATGTGAGCCCGGGACGCCGGGTCGAGGCGATCGGCTCGGTCACGCTCAGCGTCGGCGCGGGCGAGCTGGTCTGCGTGGTCGGCCCTTCGGGCTGCGGCAAGACGACGCTGCTGCGCTGCGTGGCCGGGCTGCTGCCGGCCAGCGGCGGCGAGGTGCGGGTGAACGGCGTGCCCGTGACCGGGCCGCCGCCGCGCATGGCCGTCGTCTTCCAGGAGTACGGCCGCAGCCTGTTCCCGTGGATGACCGTGCGCCAGAACGTGGAGCTGCCGCTGAAGGAGAAACGGGTGCCGGCGGCGCGGCGGCGCGAGCTGGTGGCCGGCTCGCTGGAGTCGGTCGGGCTCTCCGACGCCGCCGGCGCGCATCCGTGGCAACTGTCCGGCGGCATGCAGCAGCGGGTGGCGATCGCCCGCGCGGTGGCGTACGAGCCGGAGGTGCTGCTGATGGACGAGCCGTTCGCCGCCGTGGACGCCCAGACCAGGGCGGACCTGGAGGACCTGATCCTGCGGTTGTGGCGGGACTCCCGGATCACCACGCTGTTCGTCACCCACGACATCGACGAGGCCGTCTACCTGGGCCAGCGGGTCGTGGTGCTGTCCTCGTCGCCGACCACGGTCATGGAGGACCTGAAGATCGACCTGCCCGCCGGGCGGGACCAGCTCACGACCCGGTCGCTGCCCCGCTTCGGGGAGTTGCGCGGGCACGTGTACCGGCAGATCCAGCGGGCGAGGGGGCACGGTGCGGACCGTTAGGGACGCGGTCTTCGACGTCCTGCGGCGCTGCGGGCTGACCACGATCTTCGCCAACCCCGGCTCCACCGAGGTGTCGCTGCTCACCGGGCTGCCGGACGACCTGCGGTTCGTGCTGGCCCTGCACGAGGGCTCCGTGGTCGGCATGGCCACCGGGTGGGCGATCGGGCGCGGGGCGCCCGCGCTGGCCGTCCTGCACACCACGGCCGGGCTGGGCAACGCGGTCGGGGCCATCGCCACCGCCAGGGAGAACCGGGTGCCGCTGGTGATCCTCGTCGGGCAGCAGGACCGCCGGCACCTGGCGCTGGAGCCGTTCCTGGCCGGGCGGCTGTCCGGGCTGGCCGGCGAGTACCCGGTGCGGGTCGATCAGCCGGTGCGGGCGCAGGACGTGCCGGGCGCGGTGGCCAGGGCCTGGCACGAGGCGACCACGTTCGGGGGGCCGGCGCTGGTCGTGGTGCCGATGGACGACTGGGAGGCGCCCTTCGGCGAGGAGACCATGGCCGCGCCCGCGCGGCTGGTACGGCCATCCGGCGTGGCCGACGCCGACCTCGCGCCGCTGGTGGAGCTGCTGGCCGGGGCGCGCAGGCCGGGCGTCGTGGCGGGCGCGGGCGTCGTCGGTGGTGGTGGTGGT
>NZ_SSXE01000078.1 GCF_021699195.1 Nonomuraea sp. MG754425
CCCGAGGACGGCCCGCCCCGCCGCCGAAGCCCTGCCACATGCCCGCTTCGAGGAGTTCCCCGGCCTCTCCCACGCCGTCTTCCTGGCCGGGGCCTGCGCCCGGCAGCGGATCGTGGCGTTCGTCGCCGACCCCGCCCGCAGCGGCCCCGCCGCCCCCTGCCAGGATCCCCCGCTCCAGGCGGGCGGCCTGCACGTGACCGGCGCTCCCTACCAGGTCTCCCGCTCGCCGTGGCTGGCCGCGCCGCTCGTCCTGTTCGCGCTGGCCAGCCTGGTCCAGCTCGTCACGGCCGCGCTCAGGGGCAGGTCGGCGGCCGCCTTCGCGGGATTGTCGGGCGTGGCGTTCACGGGGCTCGTCGCGCAGTCCACGTACACGCTGGCGAGCAGGAACGAGACGGCCCTGGCCGTCGGGCTGCCCGACCTGGTCGTCCCGTACAGCGCGCTCGCGGTGCTCTCCGTCGTGCTGAGCCTGGTGACCCTCGCCCGCACCAGGGGCTGGCCGCAGATCGCGGCGGGCGTAATCGGTGGTGGATTCCTCGTATGGTGGGTCACCTGGGTGCTTTGACGCGGAAGACCCGCATTCACGAGCTTGACGCCCTACGCGGCTTCGCGGTGGGCGGCATCATGCTGGTCAACACCTGGCAGCACGTCAGCGTCAAGAAGGCGCACCCGGTGGCGCTCGACTGGTTTGTCGAGGCGTTCTTCCAGAGCCGGTTCTACCCGATCTTCTCGCTGCTGTTCGGCATCAGCTTCCTGCTGTTCCTCCAGGGCAACAGCCGGTGGGCGCTGCTGAGCCGGCTGTTCTGGCTGTACCTGCTCGGGGTGCTCCAGCACCAGTTCTACGAGGGCGAGGTGCTGACCGACTACGCCTTCTACGGGGCGCTGGTGCTGCTCCCGGCCACGTTCCTGCCTCCCGGCCTGCCGGTGCTGCTGCTGGGCGCGGTGGGCGTCGGGTGGGCGCTGCTGCCCGCCGTGGGCGGCGGGTCGCTGCTGATCCCCGGGCTGTTCCTGGTCGGCATGGGGCTGTGGCAGCTCCGGCCGTCCCGGTCGCTGCTGCTGCCCGGGTTCGCGGTCACCGCCCTGGCCGGCGTGCTGCTCACCATGGCCTGGAGCGCCACCGGCGAGTGGACGCTCTACAGCGTGGCCGCCCTGGCGGGCGCGGCGTCGTACGTGCTGGGCCTGCTGCTGGTCCTGCGGCCGTGGCTGTCGGCGGTGCTGGAACCGCTGGGCAAGATGGCGCTGACCAACTACGTCTCCGGCACCGCCGTGATCGTGCTGGCCCTGCCGCTGCTGGAGGCCGACCCCACCCGCTGGTCGGTGGTGGCGCTGGCGGCGCTCACGCTGGTCGCGCAGGCGCTGTTCAGCCGGTGGTGGCTGGCCCGCTTCAGGTACGGCCCGCTCGAATGGATCTGGCGCTGCCTGACCTGGTTTCGTCCGGTGCCCAACCGGCTAAAGTCGATCCGTGACCAGAATCGCCCTCTGCCAGATCCCGGTGTCCCCTGACCCCACGGTCAATCTCAAGAGGGCCAAGGAGGCGATCGCCGCCGCCGAAGGCGCCGACCTGGCGATCTTCCCCGAGGCCACGCTGACCCGCTACGGCCGGCGCATCACCACCCTGGCCGAGCCGCTCGACGGGCCGTTCGTGTCGGGCCTGGCCGACTCGGCCCGCGAGCACGGGCTGGCGGTGATCGCGGGCGTGTTCGAGCCCGGCGACGACCTGGTGCACAACACCGCGGTCGCGATCGACGCCCAGGGGGCGGTGCGGGCGGCCTACCGGAAGATCCACCTGTTCGACTCCTTCGGCGCGAAGGAGTCCGACCTCGTCGCGCCCGGCACGGAGCCGGCCGTGGTCGAGCTGGCGGGCGTCAAGGTCGGGCTGATCACCTGCTACGACCTCCGCTTCCCCGAACTGGCCAGGGCGCTGGTCGACCGGGGCGCCGAACTGTTCGCGGTGATCGCCGCCTGGGGCTCGGGCCCGCTCAAGGAGGACCACTGGGTGACCCTGGTCAGGGCGCGGGCGCTGGAGAACACCATGTGGACCGCCGCCGTCGGCCAGGCCCCCAACCCGGCCGAGTCGTCCGACGGGTTCGGGGTGGGCCGCAGCATGCTGGTCGACCCGCTCGGCGTGGTCCGCGCCGACCTGGGCACCGGCCCCGGCGTGCAGGTCGTGGAGGTGGATCACGAGTGGACGACCGCCGCCAGGGCCACGCTGCCGTGCCTCGAACACCGGGTGCTGTGACCCAACCCCGGTCCATGTCCCCGTCAACCGATCGTAAAGTAGGACTGTGAGCGGAACGCAGATGCAGAAGGTGGTCCCGCCGCGTCTGCTCGTGCCATATCTCTCGGGCAAGCGCACGGTCATCTCCGGCTACGTCTACCGGGTGCAGGATTGCGTCCGGCTGACCGGCCCCGAGGCCCTCTACCACGGGCTCGATTTGTCCTTCGAGGGCTCCGAGCTGTTCGGCGAGGTGCCCGAGCTCTACGTGATGCGCTGGTACGCCCGCGACGTCGACAACTACGCGGTGCCCTACGGGCCCCACATGGGCGGCGACTGGAGCGACGCCGCGCCGTTCGCCGGCAACGGGTTCACCACCTCCTCCGAGCACGTGGTGCCGCAGTTCCACACCGTGCCGATGCCGATCCCGGCCGGGGCGGAGATCGTCCACGTCACCGGCGAGGGCGAGTCGCCCTTCGCCGAGTACGACGGGCTCACCTGGCGGCCCGCCGCATGAGCGACGACCTCACGCCGATCGCCTCCGGCTTCGTGGCCCGCTTCGGCGAGCACACGCTGCCGGCCGCCCTCGGCCCGGAAGGCGACCAGGTGGTGCTGTTCAGCGAGGCCGAACTGGAGGGCTTCGAGGCCGTCTCCGGCTACTGGCGGCAGGTGGTGCCCAGGTCGCAGGTGGAGTGGCTGGTCCTGATCCGCACGGTGGGCGCGTTCGGCGGCGAGCCGTGCATCGTGCTCGACGAGGACGACGACGGGCTGCACATCGCCTACACCGGCCACAGCGGGATGAAGGCCGAGGCGCTGGGCTACTGGATGGTCGACCACGGCGCGTACGAGGTCGTGGTGCCCCGCGAGGAGGTCTTCTCCATCCGCGTCGAACGCACCCCGGTCCCGTAGCCGGGCGCGCCCCTCCCCCGCCGGCGGAGAGGGGCGCGGCTCAGCCGAGGTTGCGGAAGCGGGCCTGGCGGGCCGCGAAGCGCTCTTCCGGGCGGATCCGCAGCAACTGCGCGATCTCGTACTCCAGCGCGCGCCCCACCCGCTCGCAGAACTGCCTGGGCTCATACGCGGCGTCGGGCACCTCGGGGATGACCCGGTCGACGATGCCCTCGCGCCGCAGGTCGGTGGCGCGGATGTGCTGCGCCTGGGCGATCTCGGGCGCGAAGTCGACCGAGCGGTAGAGGATCGCGGAGGCGCCTTCCGGCGGCAGCGGGGCCAGCCAGGCGTGCTGCGCGCACAGCACCCGGTCGGCGGGCAGCAGCGCCAGGGCCGCGCCGCCGGCGCCCTCGCCGAGCAGCAGGCAGACGGTCGGCGCGTCGAGCATGACCAGTTCGGCCAGGCAGCGGGCGATCTCGGCGGCCAGCCCGCCCTCCTCGGCGGCCTTCGACAGGTCGGCCCCGGCCGTGTCGACCACGGTGACCAGGGGCAGGCCGAGTTCGGCGGCCAGCCGCATGCCGCGCCTGGCCACCCGCAGCCCGGCCGGGCCGAGCGGCGAGTGGGCGCGCTGGAGGCGGCGGTCCTGGCCGAGTACCACGGCCGGCGCGCTGCCGAACCTGGCCAGCGCGAGCAGCAGCCCCGGCTCGTTCTTGCCCTCGCCGGTGCCGCTGAGCGGTGTCACGTCGGTGGCGGCCAGCTTGAGCAGCGCGCGCACGCCGGGCCGGTCGTCGCGCCGGGACCGGGTGATCGCCTCCCACGGCTCCACCGGCCGCAGGTCCTCCTCGGGCGGCTCGCCCGCCGTGATGCCGCCGCGGTCGGCGGCCAGCACCGACAGCGCCCTGATCGCCACCTCCCGCGCCTCCTGGGCCGAGACCACCGCGTCGAGCAGGCCCTTGCCGTGCAGGTTCTCCGACACCTGCACGCCCTCGGGGAAGGAGTAGCCGTGCAGCGACTCGAACACCCGCGGCCCCAGGAAGCCGATCAGCGCCTCCGGCTCGGCCACGGTGACGTGCCCGAGCGAGCCCCAGGACGCGAGCACCCCGCCGGTGGTGGGGTGCCGCAGGTACACGAGGTAGGGCAGGCCGACCGCCCGGTGCGCCTGGATCACCGAGGTGATCTTCACCATCTGCACGAACGCGAGCGCGCCCTCCTGCATCCGGGTGCCGCCGGAGGCGGGCAGCGCCAGCAGCGGCAGCCGCTCGCGGGTGGCCCGCTCGACCGCGGTCACGAACCGCTCGGCCGACGCCACCCCGATCGACCCCGCCATGAACGAGAACTCGCAGGCCGCTATGGCCACCCTGCGCCCGTCGAGCCGCCCCTCACCGGTGATCACGGCCTCGTCGTAGCCGGACTTGACGCGGGCCGCGACCAGTTCGTCGGCGTAGGAGGAGCCTGGCTCTGCCGGGTCGGCGGGCGGCGCGTCCCACGATTTCCACGAGCCCCGGTCGAGGATCGTTTCGATCAGTGTGCGCGCGTCCGGACGGCTCACTATCGCTCCCTGGTCATCAATCAACGATGCAATGTTGACGCATGAGCGCCCCAGCCGGTGCCACCTGCCGCCGATCCTCGTTCCCGATCATCGTTCGCGCTCTTCCAGCCAGGCGAGCACGGCGTCGCCGTCCTGGCCGAGGGCGGGCGGCGCGGTGTGCTCGACCCCGGTCAGGCCGTCGAAGCGCAGCGGCGGCCCCGGCAGCTCGATCGTGCCCAGCACCGGGTGCTCCACCTCGACGACCAGGCCCTGGGAGCGGGTCTGCGCCCACTCGTAGACCTCGTCGATGCTCCTGATCGCGCCCGCGGGCACGCCCGCCTCGGCCAGCGCGGCCAGCCAGTGGGCGCGGTCGTGGGCGCTCAGGGCCTTCTCCATGTCGGCGATCAGCTCGGCGCGGTGGGCGAACCGGTCGCGGTTGGTGGCGTAGCGCGGCTGCCCGGGGTCGATGCCGAGCAGCGCGGCGACCTTGCGCCACTGGCCGTCGTTGGCGGCGGCGATCTGCAGCATGCCGTCGGAGCAGTGGAAGGCGCCGTACGGGGCGATGGAGGCGTGGTGGTTGCCGCCCGCGACCGGCACCTGGCCGCCGACCGTCCAGGCGGTGCCGTGGTAGGCGTGCACGCCGGTGATCGCGGCGAGCAGCGAGGTGCGCACGACCCGGCCCACGCCGGTGTGCTCGCGCTCGTAGAGCGCGGCGACCACGCCGTACGCGCCGTGGATGCCGGCCAGCAGGTCGCTGATGGACGCGCCGACGCGGTACGGCTCGTCGGGCGACGGGCCGGTCAGCGACATCAGGCCGCCCTCGCCCTGGGCGATCTGGTCGTAGCCGGGACGGCCGCCCTCGGGGCCGTCGTGGCCGAAGCCGGTGATCGACAGGACGACCAGGCGGGGGTTGAGCTCGTGCAGCCGCTCGACGGAGAAGCCGAGACGGTCGAGCACGCCGGTACGGAAGTTCTCGACGAGGACGTCGCTCTGGCGGACCAGGCGCTCGATCAGGCTCCTGCCCTCGGCGGACTTCAGATCGACGGCGATGGACTGCTTGTTGCGGTTGGCCGACAGGAAGTAGGTGGAGATGTCATGATCCGGTCCGACGAACGGCGGCCCCCAGCCGCGTGACTCGTCGCCCCCGTCCGGATGCTCGACCTTGATCACCCGAGCGCCCAGGTCACCGAGCATCTGCGCGGCGTGCGGCCCGGCCAGGGCCCTGGACAGATCGAGCACGACGATGTCACCGAGGGGTCCGAGCAAGATCCAAACCTCCTACTTGCGTTCGGGGTGAAAGAACATTCTCTCAGGCGTTCGCTTCCCGTCACCTACCCTGGGTCCGATGAAAGATCTGCCCTGCTCCGCGGCCCGCATCATGGCCCTGCCGCCTTCGTGCGGCCCGGTGCGGCTGGTGGCCGTGGACGGGCCCGCCGGCTCGGGCAAGACGACCTTCGCCGGCGAGCTGGCGGCGGAGCTGGATTGCCAGGTGATTCACAGCGACGACTTCCCCGTGCCGTGGGAGGAGGGGCCCGGCGGGTGGTTCCACGCCCTGGAGTCGCAGGTGCTGCGCCCGCTGCGGCGCGGCCGGCCGGGCGGTTTCCGCAGGTACGACTGGGTGCGCGGGGTCTACGCCGAGCGGGTGACCGTGCCGCCCGCGCCGGTCCTGGTCATCGAGGGCGTCGGCACGGCGCGGGCCTCGGTGGCCGGGCTGCTGGCGTACACGGTGTGGGTGGAGGCCGACGAGCGGGTGCGCCTGCGGCGGGTGCTGGGCCGAGACGGGGCCGCGCTGGAGCCGCGCTGGCGCGACTGGTTCGCGGCCGAGCGGGCCTGGTTCGCCCGGGACCACACCCGCGAACGTGCCGATCTCGTGATCAGAACGTGAGGTGGCCGACGTCGTTGAAGCGCACGAGCCGGCCGCCGTCGCGCCAGACGGACACCGAGGCGTTCAGCACGGGCCCGAACTCCAGCACGGCCGCGAGTTCGGCGTCCGGCCGCCCGCCGAGGACGTGGCGCAGCGCCAGCACCACGGCGTCGTGGGCGACGATCAGCACCCTGCGCCCGTCGGCCGGCCGCCCGAGGTCGTCGAGGCAGGCGCGCACCCTGACCACGACGTCGGCCAGCGACTCGCCTCCGGGCGGGCGGAAGGCGGGCACGCCCTCGGCCTCCCGGCGGGCCAGCTCGGCCGGATGGCGTTCGCGGACCGCGGCCAGGTTGAGGTGCGCGAACAGGCCCGGCTCCTGGTCCCTGAGCCGATCGTCCACGGTGACCGGCAGCGGCCCGGCGCCCCAGGAGTCGCGGGCGATCTCCCAGGTGTCCAGCGCCCGCGGGTACGGCGAGCACCACACCAGCTCGGGGGCCTCGCCCGCGGGCAGGGCGGCCAGCAGCCGGCCGAGCGCCGCCGCCTGCGCCCTGCCCAGCCCGGTCAGCCGCACCTCGTCGTCGCCGGGCCCGTAGACCAGCGGACGCGGGCCGGCCTCCTGGTAGGCGAGGTTGGCCTCGCTCTCGCCGTGCCGTACCGCCATGATGCGCGCAGGGGCCATGCGCCCCATCCTCACACGCGTCCGTGTCACGGGCGACGGCGGCGATCTTTCCGGCCCGCCGATCGTACGGTGGGGGCATGACTTCTGTTGCTTTCCTCGGGACCGGGCTCATGGGGCTGCCCATGGCCGGCAATCTGAGCAGGGCGGGCCTGCGGGTGACGGCGTGGAACCGCACCAGGGACAAGGCGCTGCCGCTGGAGGCGGAGGGGGCGGTGGTCGCGCGCTCCCCCGCCGAGGCGGTCGAGGGCGCGGACGTCGTCGTCACGATGCTCAGCGACGGCGACGCCGTGCACGACGCGATCTCCGCCGCCGCCCCGGGGCTGCGCGGCGGGCAGGTCTGGGCGCAGATGAGCACCGTCGGCCTGGCCGCCGTGGAGCGGCTGTCCGCGCTGGCGCGGCAGCACGGCCTGACGTTCGTGGACGCCCCGGTGCAGGGCACCCGGCAGCCGGCCGAGCAGGGCAAGCTGATCATCCTCGCCGCCGGCCCGGCCTCCGCGCGACCGGCGCTGGAGCCGGTGTTCGGGGCGCTCGGGCAGCGCACGCTCTGGATCGCGGACGAGGCCGGGGCCGGCACCCGGCTCAAGATGGCCACGGTCAGCTACAGCATCTCGCTGACCGCCGTCGTGGCCGAGGCGCTCGCGCTGGCCGGCGGGCTGGGGCTCGACCCCGGCCTCGTCCGGCAGGTCGTCACCGGCGGCCCGATGGACAGCCCCTACTTCCAGGCCAAGTCGGAGGCCATCCTGGAGGGCGACTTCGCGCCCAGCTTCACGGTGCGCAACGCCGAGAAGGACACCCGGCTGATCGTCGAGGCGGGCCGGGCGGCCGGGGTGCGGCTCGACGTGGTGGCGGCGGCCGGTGAGCGCTTCCGCCGGGCGCAGGCGCGAGGGCACGGCGAGCAGGACATGGCGGCCACCTACTTCGCCAGCTTCGACGAGGGGTAGGCCAGCGGCTCCTTACAGCTCGTCCACGTCGGCGTGCGCCCGGCCCCCGGCGAGCCTGGCGTACCCGGGACCCCGGTCGAAGAACCGGTCGGCGGGCGGGCGCAGGCGGGCGCGCAGTTCGGCCGTGCCCTGCTCGTCGATGCGGTCGCCGTCGAGGACCACCCCGTAGTCACCCAGCGCGCCCGCGATCGACACCTTCCCGTCGCGTACGTCGGCCGCCACCGCCCGGGGGTCGCGGTCGTACGGGGAGCCCCAGCCGCCACCGCCGGTCGTGCGGATCCTGATCAGCTCGCCCGCCTGCACCTGGTGGTCGTCCACCAGCCCTTCCATCTCCTTGCCGGCGATCTCCACGCGGAACGGCCGTCCGGCCAGGCCGCCGTTGACGCCCCAGCAGGACAGGATCGAGCGGTCGGCGATCGACATGTACGAGGCGTCGCGCAGCATCCGGATGTGCTTGTCGTAGCCGAGCCCGCCCCTGAACATCCCCGGACCGCCGGAGTCGCAGGCCAGCGCCAGCCGCTCCACCCGGAACGGCCATCGGGCCTCGGCGAACTCGACCGGGATGTTGCGCGAGTCGGGCACGACGTGGATGGTGTCCTCCCCGTCGGCGTACCAGCGCCCGCCGGAGCCGCCGCCCAGCACCTCTCGCATCAGGTACGGCTGCTCGTCGGCGTCGGCGCCGTACACGCCGGTGTAGCGGATGGTCTCCTGGTCGGCGGGCATGCGTCCGCCGGTGGCCTTGGCCAGCACGCCGGCCAGCACGCCGAGCAGGCGCAGGATGACGAACGTGCGGGCGTTGGTGGGGGCGGGGAAGACCGGGGTGAGCAGCGTGCCCTTCTCCGGGAAGATCATCTTGATGAGGGGCACCACGCCCTCGTTGACGTCCAGTTCGGCCATGCGTTCCGGCGTGTCGGCGAGGTTGCGCAGCACGGGCGCGAGCCACTTCTTCAGGAACACCCCGTCGGCGTAGTCGCCGGCGTGGTTGATCGGGCCCTTGGCCTGCGGCGAGGTGCCGGTGAAGTCGATCGTCAGCGGCGCGTCGGCCGCGTGGTCCACGGTGAGCGTGATGCGCTGGGCGTGCAGGCGGGGCTCGTCCACGCCGTCGTGCTCGGCGTAGTCCTCCCACGTGTACGTACCCTCGGGGATCTTCGCCAGCAGTTCCCTGCGGAACGTCTCGGTGGTCTTGCCGATGATCGCGTCGAAGCACTCGTCCACGGCCTGCCTGCCGTAGCGCTCGAACAGTTCGGCCAGCCGCCGGGCCCCCATCAGGCAGGCCGAGCACTCGGCGTCGAGGTCGCCGGCCAGCGAGTCGGGCATGCGGGAGTTGCGGGTCATGATGCGCAGCGCGGCCTCGTTGGGCACGCCTTCGTCCCACAGCTTGATCGGCGGCACCATCAGGCCCTCTTCGAAGACCGAGCGGGCGTGGGAGGGCATGGAGCCGGGGACCGAGCCGCCGATGTCGTCGTGGTGGCCGAACGCCTGGACGAAGGCCACCACCACGCCCTCGTGGAAGACCGGGACGGTGACGCACAGGTCGGGCAGGTGGCCGATGCCGCCTTCCGACAGGTAGACGTCGTTGTGGAAGTAGACGTCGCCGGGCTTCATGGTCTCGATCGGGAAGTCGCGTACGACGGGCTGGACGAGCGCGCTGTAGGAACGGCCGGTGAGCTTGCGCAGCCGCGCGTCGTGGATGCCGGCGCGGAAGTCGTGCGCGTCGCGGATCATCGGCGAGCGGGCGGTGCGGGCGATGGCGGTCTCGACCTCCTTCTCGACGGAGGCCAGCGTCCCTTCGACGATCTCCACCAGGATGGGATCAGTCACGGCTTATCTCCACATTTCCGTATTCGTCGAGCTTGGCGGTGAAGCCGGGATGGACGGGAATCGTCGAGCCGTACTCCTCGATCACCGCCGGCCCCCGCACCGTGGCCCCCGGGCCCAGGGCCGAACGCTGGTGGATCGGGGTGTCGCGGGTCTCCTCGAAGTGCACCGGACGCACCGAGGTGCCGCCCTCGCCCGCCTTGTCCAGCCGGCGGACGGCCGGGCGGGTGATCGGCCCGATGCCGGAGACCCGCAGGTTGACCCACTCCACGCCGTGCCGGGGGTCGTCGCGGTAGGCGTAGCCGTACAACTTCTCGTGGGCGTCGTGGAAGCGGGAGAGCACCTCGGCGTGCCAGTCCTCGTCGATCTCGCCCGCCGGGGCGGGCACCCGCACCTCGTACGCCTGGCCGTAGTAACGCAGGTCGGCGCTGCGCTGGTAGACGGGGTCGTCGAAGCCCTCGCGGTCGAGCGCCTCGCCCGCCTGATGCTCCAGGTCGTGGAAGATCTCCACGGCCTTGCCGAGCGACAGGTCACGGGTGACGTACGTACGCACGTAGTCGTTCTTGACGTCCACCGTGAGCAGCCCGAACGCCGAGACGTTGCCCGGGTCGCGCGGGACGAGCACCGACGGCAGGCCCAGGATGTCGATCAGCCGGCAGGCCAGCAGCGGCCCGGACCCGCCGAACGTCACCAGCGGGAAGTCCCGCACGTCCAGCCCGCGCTTGACGGTGAGCTGCCTGATCGCGTTGCTCTGGTTGAACGCGCTGATCTCCAGGATGCCGGTGGCCGTGCGCTCGGCCGTCAGGCCCAGCTTGTCGGCCAGCGCCTGGATGCCGGTGCGGGCGGCGTCCACGTCGAGCGGGATCTCCCCGCCGAGCAGGTGCGGCGGGATCCGGCCGAGGAACACGTGGGCGTCCGTCACGGTCGCCTCGGTGCCGCCCTTGCCGTAGCAGAGCGGGCCCGGGTCGGCGCCGGCGGAGCGCGGCCCCACCTTGAGCGTGCCCTCGGGCGAGATCCACGCGACCGAGCCGCCGCCCGCGCCGACCGTGATGATGTCGATCATCGGGATCTTGCACGGGTAGCGCCCGACGGCCCCCTCGGTGGTGAGCGAGGGCTCGCCGTCGATCACCACGGCCACGTCGGTCGAGGTGCCGCCGCCGTCCAGGGTGATCACCGACCGGTGGCCGGCGGTCTCGGCGATCAGCGCCGCGCCCAGCGCGCCCGCCGCCGGGCCCGACAGCACGGTGGTGATCGGCTGGTTGACGACCTCGCGGGCGGACAGGACGCCGCCGTTGGACTTCATCACCGAGAACGGCCGGCCCAGGCGGCTGGACAGGTTCGCGAGGTAACTGCGCATGGCCGGCTTGACGGCGGCGTCGACCAGGGTGGTGACCGAGCGCTCGTACTCGCGGTACTCGCGCAGCACGTCGCTGGACAGCGAGATCACCGCCTCGGGGTGCTCGCGCAGCAGCACCTCGCGCATGCGGCGCTCGTGCTCGGGGTTGGCGTAGGAGTGCAGGAAGCAGACCCCGATCGCCGTGACGCCCTTGGCCCGGAACCAGCGGGCCACCTCGACGGCCTGCTCCTCCGAGAACGGCCGCACCTCCTCGCCCCGGTGGTCGAGCCGCCCGCCGACGGTCTTGACCAGGTGCACGGGAACGATTCTGGGCGGTTTGACCCAGAAGTAGGAGTTGCCGTAGCCGTCGGGCACGCTCTGCCTGGCGATCTCCAGCACGTACTCGAAGCCTTCGGTGGTGATGAACCCGAGGCTCTCGATCCGGTCCTCCAGGAGCCGGTTGGTGGCCACCGTCGTGCCGTGCACGATCGCGCCGACGTCGAGCCGGCCCAGCTTCTCCATGCCCGCGAGGAAACCGTCGGCCGGGTTCGCGGGGGTCGAGGGGGTCTTCGTCGTGAGGATCTCACCGGTCTCCTCGTCCACCGCCACCACGTCGGTGAAGGTTCCTCCGGTGTCCACTCCGATACGCACGCTACGCATGGCTCCTCAGCTCCGGCGACGGCCGAGCACTTCGTCGATGACTCGGGGCGCGTTCGTGGGGCCGACGTAGGCCGCCAGGCGCACCACCATCTCCTGCGACCGGGCGAGCTCGGCCTCGACCCTGGCCTTCCCCGACTGCCCGGCCTGGACCCCGAAGTAAGCCCCGATAATGGTACCGATGACACCGGCCACACCGGCGAACAGCGGGGCGAACTCCCCCGTGGCGAACACGGCGGCGCCGAAGGCGACCAGGAGCGCGGCGATGCCCGCCACCACCACCAGGAAGCCGTAACGCCAGCGGGTGGCGTCGGCCTGGGCGGCCGTGAGATCGTCCTGCCTCATCAGCGCGTCCAGCGGCGAGGTCTGGGACGGCGGTTTATCGGTTACCACGGATTCCTCCTGAACAACTACAGGGGAGAAATGTCCCACGAGGTCATGGAACAAGCCAAGCCGCTAGGCTGACGGCCCGTGATCGAACTGTCTGCCTTGTCTGCCGTGCCGTCTGGTGCCAGAGATGCCGTGCTGAAGTTCTACTTCGGCCCCATGGACTGCGGAAAGTCCACCCTGGCGCTCCAGATGAACTACAACCACGGACGGCAGGGCAGGCGCGGCCTGGTGCTGACCAAGCACGACCGCTCCGGTGGGCCGAAGGTCACCAGCCGGATCGGTCTCGGGCTGGAGGCCATCGAGGTGGAGGACTCCCTCGACCTCGTGGGGCTGGTGACCGCGCACGACCGCGTCGACTACCTGATCTGCGACGAGGCGTGCTTCTACACCGTCGAGCAGATCGAGCAGCTCGCCGACCTGGTGGACTCCTACGGCGTGGACGTCTACGCCTTCGGGCTGGCCTCCGACTTCAGGTCCGTGATGTTCCCGGCGGCGCAGCGGTTGTTCGAGCTGGCCGACGAGGTGTGCCGGCTGCAGGTCGAGGTGCTGTGCTGGTGCGGGCGGCCCGGCCTGCTCAACGCCAGGATCGTGGGCGGGACGATGGCGCGCACGGGCGAGCAGGTCGTGATCGGCGACACCGGCGACGCGCCCGTGCGCTACCAGGTGCTCTGCCGCCGCCACCACCGCGCCGGGCAACTCGGCGAGGACGAAAGCGTGGGCGTCGACGACCCAGGCGAGGGCTCGGCCGCCTGACCCCGCGAGAGGCCGGACGGCCTCCCGGCGACGAGGCGGTGCGCGGCGGGCAGGTGCTCTCCCGGCGGCCAGGCGGAGCGCGACGACCAGGTGCTCTCCCGGCGGCCAGGCGGGGCGCGGCGGCCGGGTGGTCTTCCGGTCCGGCGGTCAGGCGGGGTGTGGTGGGATCAGGCGGTCGAGGGCGGCTCTCAGCGCGCGGGCGTCGCCGCCGGGCAGCGGCCCGAGGAACTCCTCCTCGGCCGCGTCCACGGCCCGGCCGGCCCCGGCCAGCACCTCGCGCCCGTGCCCGGTCAGCTCCACCATGTTCCTGCGCCGGTCGGCGGGATCCGGCCGGCGCGCCACGAGCCGCTTGCGCTCCAGCGTGTCGACCATGGCGACCATGGTCGTCCGGTCGATCCCCAGCCGCTGGGCCGCTTCGAGCTGCGACAGCGGCTCGGGGCCGGCCAGCACCGACAGCACCCCGAACTCACGCCCGTCGATCCCGTACGGCTCCAGCGCCGGGCCGATCAGCTCACCCAGGCGCAGACCGGCGTGCTTGAACAGGTAGACGAGGCTGCGTTTCGACACCCTGTGATTCTTCCACCGCCGCGCGCTCAGACGGCGCAGTGCCCGTCGTCGTCGCACCCGTCGGCGGGCGGGGCGAGCTGCGTGATCGGCGTCTGCCCGGTGCGCTCGGCCACCTCGTCGATGGCGGCGGCGAAGGTGTCCTCCGGTTGCGCGCCCGACACGGCGTACTTGCCCTCGAAGAGGAACAGCGGCACCCCGGAGATCCCGAGCGAGCGCGCCCTGGCGAGCTGCTCGTGCACCTCCTCGGTCCCTTCGCCGGTGTCGCGCACGCCCGCCTCGGCGGCCAGCCCGTCGAGCACGCCCTGGTCGGCCACGTTGAGCCCCTCGGTGAAGTACGCGCGGAAGAGCCGCTCGGCCATCTCCTCGCCCAGCCCCTGCCGGGTGGCGACCTCGATGAGCCGGTGGGCGGGGAGGGTGTTGGCGTTGACGGCCTGATCGTAGTTCAGCTCCAGCCCTTCCGCCGCGGCGACTCCGACGATCTGCGGCATCCGCTGGGTGAACTCCGGGCCGAACTTGCGCTCCAGCGCCGGGATCAGCGGCTCGCCGTCGGCCGAGGCGTCGGGGTTGAGCTGGAACGGCCGCATCGTCACCTCGATCGTGCCGCCCTTGGCCCGGAACCGCTCGGCGGCCCTGGCGAAACGGACATGCCCGATGTAACACCAGGGGCACACCACATCCGAAAAAATCTCGACCTTCATACCGGTGCACAACCCGATCGCGCCGGACGGGATTCCGCCTCCGGCGAACCGGCTTCGGCGCGTTATCCGGCGGCCAGCTCCTCCAGCCGGTACGGCAGGTACGCCGAGTCGTCCACCAGCGCGGACGCGCCCCGCCACCAGCCGAACCACTCGCCGCTGCGCCACATCCAGTCGACCCGCTCGATGGCCGCCACCACGTCGCCCACCGTCTCCCACCGCTCGCCGAGCTGCTCGGCGGAGGCTCCGTGGCGCAGCGCCCATGTCCGCAGCACACCGACGGCGGCGGCGGGGGCCGGGCGGGCGTACGGGTCGGGGCTCTCGCCGGGCAGCCGGTGCGGGCCGAGCCCGGCCGCCACCCCCCAGCTCCACTGCGCCTCGGCGGGCCGGGAGTAGCGCAGCGACTGGAAGTCGAGGTTGGAGCCGAGCTCACCGTCGGGGCGGCGGGCGACGACCGCGTCGAGCCGCCCTCCGGCATCGAAGTGCACCACGAGCCGCTGCCCCGGTTTCACGCCGGGCGGCAGGTCGAACCGGTCTTCCGCGTGCCAGGAGTTGAGGTCGACCTGGGCGACGGGCGCGCCCCACATCTGGTCGGCGGCGTCGTCGGCGACCCAGGCGGCCAGCATCTCCAGCGCGGTCAGGTCGGTCCAGGGCTCGATGGCGACGGCCGTGCGCACGACCTCGTCGGGCGGGGGCAGCTTGCCGCCCCTGGGCTTGGCCCACCAGACCTCGCCCAGCTCGCGGGTGCCGACCAGCAGCGCGGCGATGGCGGCCAGTTCGGCCGAACGCCTGGTGAGCTGCGCGCCGAGGGCCAGCTCCAGCGCGCGGGCGGTACGGTCGTCCCCGAGCACGGGACGTACACCGGCGATCAGCGTCTCGGCCGTCGGACGCTCCTCGCCCAGCAGGTTGCGTACGACCCGCCTGGCCTCGGTGCGTGCGTCTTCAGCATGTGCCTGCCGCATACCGCCACGCTACGCCTGGAGATCCTTTTCCGCGAGAGCCCGGGAGGGCACCAACTCCGTGCCCGGCTCAGACGCCCCTCCGGCGGGCCCCTCTCCCCAGCAGCCAGCCCAGGGTGACCCCGCCGAGCGCGATGCCGGCCCCGGTGCCGAAGGCCGCCAGCATCACCCACGGGCGGGTCTCGGCGGGCTTGCCGGCCGGCCGTTCGAAGACCGGTCCGCGCGCCGCCGGGACGTCGTGCGCCGCGACGGTCTCGGCGGTCTCGGCGGTCTCGGCGGTCTCGGCGGCAGGTGCCGTGGCAGCCGGGGCGGGGGCCGTCAGGTGCTCCTCGACGGCGGCGAAGAAGCGGCCCGCCGTCCGCTTGGCCGCCGCGCTCAGCATGCGCTGCCCGACGCCGCCGATCGTCCCGCCGACGACGGCCTCGGCCTGGTAGTCGACCCGGGTCCGGCCGTCGAGCTCGCCGAGCCGGACGACGACGGTGGCGTCCACCGTGCCGGGCGCGCCCTGCCCCCGCGCCTTGAGCGTGAAGCTCTCGGGCTCCAGCGGGTCGCTCAGCGCCACCTCGCCCTGGTAGACGCCCTTGATCGAGGCCACGCCCGCGTTGATCGTCATCCGGTACGTGTCCGGCCCCGTCTCCTCCAGCCGCTCGCACCCCGGGATGGTGCGTACCAGCACCGCCGGATCCCTGAGCGCCGCCCACACCCGATCCCTGTCCACGCCGATCTCGGCGCTGCCCGCGAGTTCCATGCCGCCACTTTAGGCAGCGGGGGCCGCGCGGATAAGGGCAACACCTCACAGAGACTGGCAAGATGGTGGCTCATGATCAGGGGACCCGGGGTGATCGGCGCGGCGTGCGCCCTGCTGCTGACCGCCTGCGTCCCCGCCGGGACCGCCTCCGACGCGGCGGCCGGCGCGGCTTCCGGCCCCGCCACCGACGCACCCACGCGCAGCCCGGCGGCCACCGCGCCGACGGGCCCGCCGGGCGTCAAGCCGCGCAAGGGCGAGGTGCGCCCGATCCCCCGCACCGGCGACCTGCCTCCGGTGATCAGCTCCATCCCCACCGGCCGCAAGGTCGTCTTCCTGACCATCGACGACGGCTGGGAGCAGGACCCGGGGTTCGTCGCCCAGGTACGCGACCAGCGCATCCCGATCACCGCCTTCGCGATGCGCGACGCGGTCGAGGCCAAGGGCACCCCCGACGAGTCCGGCGGCCCGGCCCGCTTCGTCGGAGCCGGGAAATGGGGATATTTCCGGCAGCTCCGCGACGCCGGCGCGCCCGTCGAGAACCACACCCTCACCCACCCCAACCTCCGCCTGCTCGGCTACCCCGCCCAGCGCCGCGAGATCTGCGGCTCGTCGAAGCTGATCGAGAAGGAGATCGGCACGCGGCCCACCCTGTTCCGGCCGCCGTTCGGCAACTACAACACCGACACGCTCAGGGCCGCCGGGAGCTGCGGCATGTCGGCCGTGCTGCTGTGGACGGCCACCGTCCAGCCCGGCGGCAAGATCGCCTACCAGGTGCCCGACAAGCAGCTCCGCCCCGGTGACATCCTGCTCCTGCACTTCCGTCCCAACCTGGCCCGCGACTTCCGCGTCCTGGTCAAGAAGATCAAGCGCCGGGGTTACGAGCTGGGCGACCTCCAGGCGTACCTGGCGGCGGCCGGCTCCCGCTGAGGTCCGCCGCGCGGCGGACCGGCGATCGGCCGCGCGGGTGACGCGCCCGGCCGGAGCCACCCGCGATCCTCGGCGGAGCAGCACGTTCAGCCGATGTGACCAAGCTCGCATCGCATTGCTCTACGGCTTGTAGTACTACTACGAGTAGATGTACTACAGCGTGTAGAGCTCAGGGAGTCGACGGGGACAATGGACGCACTTGATCTTGCTCGGTGGCAGTTCGGGGTGACCACCGTGTATCACTTTCTGTTCGTGCCCCTGACGATCGGCCTCGGGATCTTCGTGGCCGGCCTGCAGACGGCCTGGCACCGCACGGGCAACGAGCAGTACCTGAAGCTCACGAAGTTCTTCGGCAAGCTGTTCCTGATCAATTTCGCCATGGGCGTGGTCACCGGCATCGTGCAGGAGTTCCAGTTCGGGATGAACTGGAGCGAGTACTCCACGTTCGTCGGCGACGTCTTCGGCGCGCCGCTGGCCATGGAGGCGCTGCTGGCCTTCTTCATGGAGTCCACGTTCCTGGGGTTGTGGATCTTCGGCTGGGACCGGTTGCCGAAGAGGGTGCACCTGGCGACCATCTGGGCGGCGGCCATCGGGTCCAACCTGTCGGCCTACTTCATCCTCGCGGCCAACGCCTGGATGAAGCACCCCGTCGGCTACGAGGTCGTGGACGGCCGGGCCAGGATGACCGACCTGTGGGCGGTGCTCACCAACTCCACCGCGCTGGCGCAGGTCCCGCACGTGATCGCGGGCTCGTTCGTGGTGGCGGGCGGCTTCGTGCTGGCGGTGAGCGGCTACTGGCTGCTGCGCACACGCGCCGGCATGTGGCGCTCGGCGGCCCGCGCCGCGCTGCTCGTGACGGCCCTCGCGGGGGCGGTCGTCGCGATCACGGGCGACCACTCGGCCAGGCTCATGTACGAGCAGCAGCCCATGAAGCTGGCCTCCGCCGAGGGGCTGGAGCACGACACCCAGGGCGCCGCGTTCAGCGTCGTCCCCGGCATCGAGATCCCGAATCTGCTGAGCCTGCTGTCCGACCACGACGCCGACGCCACCGTCCAGGGGACCGAGGACCTGCAGCGGCGCTTCGAGGCGGAGTTCGGCCCCGGCGACTACCGCCCCGACCAGAACGTCGTCTTCTGGTCGTTCCGGGTGATGATCGTGTTCGGGATGACCACGGTGGGCCTGTCGGTGCTCGGCCTCTGGCTGACCCGCCGGAGGCGGCCGTTCCCGGCCTGGCTGTCGCGGGCGTTGCTGCTCGCGCTGCCGCTCCCCCTGGTGGCGGTGATCGCCGGCTGGCTGCTCAGCGAGATCGGCCGCCAGCCGTGGACGGTCACGGGCGAACTGCTGACGGCCGCCAGCGTGTCGCCGGGCGTGTCCCTGGCCGAGGTCGCGATCTCCCTGACGATCTTCACGCTCCTGTACGGCGCACTCGCGGTGACCGAGGTCGTGCTGCTGGCCAGGCACGTCCGCAAGGGCGTCGAGGAGCAGGCGCCGGCCCCGGCGGCCGAGACGCGCGAGCCGTCCCTGATGTACTGAGGAGCAAGAGGACAATGATCGAGTTCTGGTTCGTCATCATCGCCTTCCTCTGGACCGGCTACTTCGTCCTGGAGGGCTTCGACTTCGGCGTCGGGATGCTCACGCCGCTGGTGAGCAGGAACGCCGCCGAGCAGCGCGCCGGCCTGCAGACCATCGGCCCGGTGTGGGACGGCAACGAGGTGTGGCTGATCACCGCCGTCGGCGCCATGTTCGCCGCCTTCCCCGCCTGGTACGCGGGCATGTTCAGCTCCTTCTACCTGCCCGTGACGCTGATCCTGGTGGGGCTCATCGTGCGCGGCGTCGGCCTGGAGTGGCGCGGCAAGGTGGACAACCCGTTCTGGTGCGACCTCGGCATCGTGGTGGGCAGCGCGCTGCCCGCGTTCCTGTGGGGGGCGGTCTTCGCCGGCCTGCTGTTCGACGGCCCGGTGGCGGCGCTGCTCGGCGGCGCGTTCACGCTGGCGGTGTGCGTCCTGCACGGCGCGGTGTTCCTGGCGCTGCGGACCACCGGCCCGGTGCGCCGCCGCGCCAGGACGGCCGCCGTGATCGCCGGCGGCGTGACGATCCCGGTGGCCGTGGCCGCCCTGTCGGGCCTGGGCACGATCCCGGCCCTGGCCGCCATGGCGGCGCTCGCGGCGGGCACGGCGCTGATCTGGCGGCGCAGGGAGGGCTGGGCGTTCGCGGCCACGGCGGGCGCGATCGTGCTGGCCACGCTGGCGGTCTTCATGGAGCTGCGGATGCGTCCGCTGCCCGGCCTGACGCTGGCCGAGGCCGCCTCGGGGCCGTACACGCTGACCATGCTGAGCTGGATCGGGCTGATCACGCTCCCGTTCGTGCTGGGCTACCAGGGGTGGACGTACTGGGTGTTCAGGAAGCGGGTGATGACCGGAAGGCCGGTTCAGGTGGCGGGTCAGGTTGCCGGGGCGCCGCCGAGGTAGAGGCGGCCCAGGCGCGGGTCGGCGGCCAGTTCGCGGGCGGGGCCGGAGATGTGCACCCGCCCGAGGTCGAGCACGCAGCCGAGATCGGCCATCTCCAGCGCCCGGCGCGCGTTCTGCTCCACGAGCAGCACCGCCACCCCGGTCCTGCGCATGAGATCGATCTGCTCGAAGACGACCTGGGTGTTGCGCGGATCGAGCCCCATCGACGGCTCGTCCAGCAGCACCACCGACGGCTCCAGCATCAGCGCCCGCGCGAACTCGACCTGCTTCTGCTGCCCGCCCGACAGCAGCCCCGCCATGCTGTTCCACCGCTCCCGCACGACCGGGAACAGCTCCTTGACGGCCTCGATCCGCGCGGTCAGCCGGGCCTGGTCGCGCACGGTGAAGCCGCCGAGCCGCACGTTCTCGGCCACCGTCATCTCGCGGAAGACGCTGTGCCCCTGCAGCACGTGGGCCAGCCCCAGGCCGAGCAGGCGCTGCGGGGACAGGCCGGTCACGTCCCGGCCGGCCAGCAGCACCCGCCCCGACCTGGGCGCGAGCAGCCCGCTGGCGACCTTGAGCACGGTGGACTTGCCGGCGCCGTTCGGCCCGACGAGGCAGACGACCTCGCCGGCGCGCACGGGGACGCTCAGCCCGCGCAGCACGGGCGCGGCCCTGCCGTACCCGGCCACGACGTCCTCCAGGGACAGGACGATCTCAGACACCGAGATACGCCTCCAGTACGCGCGGGTCCTGCCGGACCGAGTCGGGCGGGCCCTCGGCGATGGGCGCGCCCCGGTCGAAGACGATCACGTGGTCGCACATGCCCATCACCATGTCCATGTTGTGCTCCACGACGAGGAACGTGCGCCCCTCGGCGTTGAGGTCGCGCACGAGGCCGACGATCCGGTCGATCAGCGCCGGGTTGACGCCTCCGGCGGGCTCGTCGAGCAGCACCAGGTCCGGCTCGGCCATCAGGACGGCGGCCAGTTCGAGCAGCTTCTGCTGCCCGTACGACAGGTCGCGGGCCTCGGCCTCCTCCAGGTGCTCGATGCCCATGCGGCGCAGCCAGTGGCGGGCCCGCTCGATCTCGCCGGTGTCGCGCAGCCCGGCCAGCAGTTCGCGCAGCCGGGTCCGCCGGACGGCCACCAGCATGTTCTCCAGCACGGTCAGGCGCGGGAAGACACGGCAGAGCTGGAAGGTGCGGCCGATGCCGGCGTGCGCGACGCGGTGCGGCGAGTACCGGGTGATGTCCCGCTCGCGGTAGCGCACCCGCCCCGCGTCGGGCCTGACCATGCCGGTGACGATGTTGAAGAACGTGGTCTTGCCCGAGCCGTTCGGCCCGATCAGGCCGTTGATCGCGCCGTCGCGCAACTCGACCGTGACGTCGTCGACGGCGCGCACGCCGCCGAACGACTTCGTCAGCCCCTCCGTGCGCAGCGAACTCATCCGGCCACCCCCTGGAGTCTCTGGTCGGCGCTCTCGTCGGGAATGGACGGCCCGGCCCGCCGCCGGGTGAAGCGGGCCAGGATGCCGTCCGGCATGAACAGCACGACCAGCACCAGCACCAGCCCCGTCGCGGTCAGGTGGATCTGCGTCTCGCCCAGCGCGATCAGGAAGTACTCCCCCGCCGGGGCCACGATGAGCGCGCCGAGCAGCGGCCCGTACAGGTGCCTGACGCCGCCGAGCAGGCTCATGAGCACCATGTACGAGCCGATCAGGATGGAGAAGACGAAGATCGGGTCGAGGCTGCCGAACCAGAGCGCGTACAGCCCGCCCGCCAGGGCCACGAACAGCGCGGACAGCGCGAAGGCCGCCACCTTGTACGCCCCGGTGGGCACGCCCAGCGACTCGGCCTTGTCCTCGTCCTCCCTGATGGCCCGCAGGCCGGCGCCGAACCGGGAGCGGGAGACGTGCCGCCACGTGAGCAGCGCGACCCCGAGCAGCGCCAGGAACAGGTAGAAGAACACCATGTGCGTCTCGCCCCGGTGCAGGCCGGGGAAGGGCGAGGGGACCTGGAGGCCGGTGGAGCCGCCGGTCAGCGAGCGCCAGCCCTGCACGACGAGGTTCATCATGGACACCAGCGCGATGGAGACGATCACGAACGACGCCCCGCGCACGCGCACCGCCGCGACGCCGATGCCCACGGCGAACGCCGTGACCAGCAGCGCCGACACCGGCAGGGCCACGGCCCAGGGCACGTCCAGGCGGACGACGAGCAGGCCGGTGCCGTACGCGCCGAGGCCGAAGAAGGCCGAGTGGCCGAGCGAGACGTAGCCGGTGAAGCCGCCCAGGAGGTTCCAGGAGGTGGACATGGCGGCGTACATGACGGTCAGCGCGCCCGCGTACACCAGGTAGTAGTTGGGCGCCAGCCACGGGTAGGCGATCGCCAGCGCGGCGAGCAGCAGCGCGAGCCCTCTAGAAACGGTGCGCAAGCCGGCCTCCGAAGAACCCCTGGGGGCGTGCGAGCAGGGTCAGGAAGAGGAAGACGTAGAACATCATCGTGGCCCAGGTGGCGTCCACGGTGACCAGCACGAGACCTTCGACCACGCCGAGCACGATGGCCGCCAGCGCCGCGCCCACCACGCTGCCCAGCCCGCCGACCACGATGATCGCCATGAGCTTGCCGATCCACACCCAGTGCGAGGCGGGGAAGAACGGCGTGATCAGCGCCAGCACGGTGCCGCCCACGGCGGCGGTGGCCAGGCCGACGCCGAAGCCGTAGCCGGCCACCCGCTCGGTCTGGACGCCGACCAGCCTGGCCGCCTCGCGGTGCTGGATCGTGGCCCGCAGCGCCTGCCCGAAACGGCTCTTGACCAGCACCGCGAACAGCACGGCGAGGGTGAGCCCGGCCACCGCGAAGGCAATGATCTTGTCGTAGGGCAGGTGCACGCCGCCGACGGTGAGCGAGCGGGTCGCGTAGTCCATGCTGACCGACTTGTACGAGCCGGTGTAGACGGTGCCGAGCAGCCCTTCGATGGTCAGCGCGATCCCGAAGGTCAGCAGCACCGACATCATCGCGAGGTTGTCCGGCGCGAGCCGGGCGACGAGCAGCCGCTGCACCGCCACGCCCAGCACGAAGAAGGCCGGCACGGTCAGCGGCAGCGCCAGGAACGGGTCCACGCCGAACGTGGTGTGCACGGTGTAGGTGAGGTAGGCGGCCAGGAACAGGAAGGCGGGGTGGGCCACCATGACGACCCGCATCACGCCGAAGTACAGCGACAGGCCCGAGGCGAGCAGCGCGTAGAGCCCGCCGGTCAGCACGCCCAGGGCCAGCCCCTGCAGGAGCAGGTTCACCAGTCCTGCTTCGGGTAGACGAGTTCGGCGGTCCTGGCCTGCTCGGGCAGGACGATCTCCACCTTCCCGCCCACGTACTGCTGGATCATGTGCGCCTGCTCCGGACGGCCCTTGTCGTCGAAGGACAGCGGGCCCACGACGGTGTCGAAGGTGCTCTTCCTGATGTGCTCGGTCAGCTTGTCCTGGCACTCCTTGGCCGCGTCGACGCACTTGACGGCGTTCACGGCGGCCTCGACGATCTGGCCGACGGTGTAGCCGTTGGCCGCGTCCTCGTTGGCCGCGCCGCCGAACAGTTCCCGGTAGCGGCCGACCATCGCCTGGTTGCCGGTGAAGGTCGCGGTGGCCGACCAGCCGACCGGCGAGAGGATGTGCTCGGCCGCCCCCTTCACCGCGCCGGGGAACTCGGCGAGCGTCGGCCCGGTCGAGAAGGCCGCGAGCTTGGGCTGCACCTTCAGCTCCTGCAGCGCGCGCACCAGGCCGACCGAGTCCTCGAACTGCGTGCCGCCCACGACCAGGTCGGGCTCGGCGGCGGCGATCTTGGCGGCGATGGGGGCGAAATCGGTGGTCTCCGGGGGGTACACCTCGTCCACGACCGTCTTGACGCCGGCCGCGGCCAGCCGGTCGCGCAGCCCGTACGCGGTGCCCTGCGCGAACGGGTCGTCCAGGCTCGCGTACGCGGCCGTCTTGGGCCGCTGGTCGGCCGGCAGCCCGGTGAGGTAGTCGGCCAGGTAGTCGTAGTGGTCGCTCGCGATGGCCGGGGCCGCGTAGAACAGCCGCTCGAAGCCCTGCTCGAACACCTCGGCCGCGGCTCCGGCGGGTTCCACGAAGAGCATGTCGTACGATTCGGCGACCTTCGCCGCGGGGATCACCAGGCGCGAGGAGAACGGCCCGAAGACCAGGTTCACCTTGTCCTGGGTGATGAGGGATTCGTAGTCGGAGCTGACCCGGTTGGGGTCGGAGGCGTCGTCACGGAAGATCAGCTCGACCTTCCTGCCGAGCAGGCCGCCCTTGGCGTTCACCTGGTCGGCCCAGACCTGGTACCCCTCCTGGATGCCCTTGCCGGGCTCGGAGAAGTCGCCGGTGAGCGGGAGCGAGACGCCGATCTTGACCGGCCCCTGCTGCTGTCCCGGCGGTGGGGCCGCGCCGGGTTCGTCGGACTTCGCGCACGCGGTGAGCGCAAGTGCGCAGATGGACATGATCGTCAAAGCCTTGCGAACTCTTGCCATCGAGGAGACCCCCGTCAGAAGAGGCGAACGAAAGCGCTTTCGCAAGCGCTTTCGGTTACGATTACACGGGATTCCGCCCCGGACAAGGGGGTTCGCACGGTATGGCGAAGCGACCTTCCCCGCCCTCCCCGCCCCGGCTGCTCGACGTGGCCAGAGCCGCGGGTGTCTCGCTGGCCACGGCCTCGCGGGCGATGACCGGCAGCACGGGGGTGAGCGCCGAGGTCGCGGCGCACGTCCAGGCGATCGCCTCCGAGGTGGGCTACGTGCCCAACAGCCACGCGCGGGCGCTGGCCGGCGGGCAGGCGTCGATGGTCGGGCTGATCGTGCACGACGTGGGCGACCCCTACTTCGGCGAGATCGCCAGGGGCGTGCTGCGCGGCACCGAGAGCCGCGGCTACCTGGCGCTGATCAGCCAGACCGAGCGCGACCCGGCGGCGGAGCTGGCCCGCATCCGCGCCCTGCGCGCCCACCGGGTGACCTCGATCGTGCTGGCCGGGTCCGGTTACGTGGAGGCGGCCACGGAGGCCGACATCGCGGCCGAGCTGCGCTCGTTCACCGCGGCGGGCGGCCGGGCGGCGGTGATCGGCCGCCATCACCTGCCGGTGGACGCGGTGCTGCCCGACAACGCCGCCGGGGGCGTCACGCTCATGCGTCACCTGCTCGACCTGGGCCACCGCCGCCTGGGCGTGCTGGGCGGCCCGGCGAACCTGACCACGGTCGAGGACCGGCTGGCCGGGCTGCGCACGGCGTTCGGCGCGGCCGGGCTCGACTGGCGCTCGGTCCCGGTCGCGCACGGCGACTTCACCAGGGAGGGCGGCGCGGCGGCGACCGCGCGGCTGGTGCGGGCGCGTCCTGACCTGACGGCGGTGGTGGCGCTGAACGACCCGATGGCGGTGGGGGCGCTGTCGTGGCTGCTCAACGACGGGCGGCGGGTGCCGGACGAGATCTCGGTGGCCGGCTTCGACGACGTGCCGGTGGCCCAGGACGTGTACCCGGCGCTGACCACGGTGCGGCTGCCCATGGTGGGCATGGGCAAGCAGGCGCTGGAACTGGTGCTCAAGCCTCCGGCGGCCCGGCCGCGGCGGCGGCGCACCCGGCACGAGCTGGTGGTACGGGCCTCGACGGCCCCGCCGCCCTCCTGAGGCCCGGCCGCGCTATCCGACGACCCGCATCTGCTTGGTCCGGTGGTCGGTGAGGTGCAGGTCGCCGCCGAGCCGCTCCTTGAGCAGGTCCAGCACCTTCCGGCTGGACAGCACCGTCCAGAGTGGCCCCACCAGGTGGGGGTTGTACTCGGGGGCGGCGTCCATCCAGGCGTCCTTGCCGCGCTGGCTCGCGAACGTCGTGACGAAGAACTCGCCGTCCGGGGTCGCGCAGTACCCCGTGCGGAGTTCGGCGGCGTTCACCTGCATGCGGGGTGTGCAGCCCACCTTGGCGGAGAGCTGCTCGACGGTCATCGGGGCGGCGGCCGGCCGCGCGCCGGCCGCGACGTGGCCGGCGCCGCTCGCCGCCGAGCAGCCGGCGACCAGCCCGGCCAGCAGCAGGAAACCAGCCAGACGTGGAAATGTCGTCATGTGCGGAGGTACGCGGGCCCCGCGCGGCGGGTTCAGACACCTGCCGGACGGGTCTGGGCGGCTACTTGGGCGCGGGCGTCATGGAGACGCGGTGGTCGGTCAGGTGCAGGTCGCCGTTGAGCGGGCCCTTCAGCACCTCCAGCACCTTGAGCGGCCCCAGCACGGTCCAGCGCGGCCCCACGAGGTGCGGGTTGTACTCGGGCGCGTCGTCCATCCACTCGTCCTTGAGCCGCTCGGTCCTGAAGGTGTTGACGAAGAACTCGCCGGCCTGCGTCTTGCAGTGCGCCGTGCGTATCTCGTCGGCGTCGACCTGCAGCTTCGGCTTGCAGCCGACCTTGGCGGCGAGCTGCTCGACGGTCATGGGGGCGGGGGCGGGCTCGGCCTGGCCTGCCGCGGCGTAGTCGCTCCAGCCGCCGCCGGAGGAGCAGCCGGCGACCAGTCCGGCCAGCAGCAGGAAACCAGCCAGACGTGGAAATGTCGTCATGTGCGAGGTTACGCAGGGCCGCCCGCCGCGGTTCACCCGTTCTCTCGAAGGCTCACCGCAGGATGACGCAGCCGCGCGACCGCAGCCGGCCCAGCACCTCCGGCTCGCCGTCGAGCTTGTTCCAGCGCAGGTCGAGCTTGTCCAGGTCGGGCAGGTCGGCGGGCAGCTCGCGCAGCCGGTTGTTGCGCAGGTCGAGGTGCCGGAGCCCGGCGGGCAGCCGCGCCGGCAGCTCCGTGAGCAGGTTGTCGCGCACGTCGAGCCGGCTGAGCCCGTCGGGCAGGTTCGCCGGCAGCTCGCGCAGCCGGTTGCCGCGCAGGTGCAGCTCGCGCAGCCGGGACAGGCCGCCCAGCGTTTCGGGCAGCCGCTCCAGCCGGTTGTTGTACAGCCGCAGCTCGACCAGCGCGGCCATCGAGCCGAGCGCGCCGGGCAGCCGCTCCAGCCGGTTGTCGGTCAGGTTGAGGTAGGCCAGCCGGTCGAGCCGGCCGATCGACTCGGGCACCTCGGTGAACAGGTTGTCGCTGAGGTAGAGGTAGTCGGTGAGCGGCAGGTCGCCGACCTCCGGCGGGATCTCGGTGAGCCGGTTGTGCCCCAGATCGAGCATGCGCAGCCGGGACAGGCCGCCGATCGCGGCGGGGACGGCGGTGAGCGCGTTCTCGGCCAGGTTGAGCGATTCGAGCCCGGTCAGCTTCCACAACGAGCCGGGCACGTCGCTCAGCCCGTTGCCGCCGGCGGCCAGGTGGCGCAGCGCCGGGGGCAGCCGGTCGGGCAGCGCGCCGACCCGGTTGCCGTACAGGAAGAGGCTCTCCAGGCCGGGCGGGCAGCCGGGGAAGGCGGTCAGCTCGTTGCCGTCGAGGTGCAGCGCGCGCAGCGCGGACGACCCGGACAGGTCGGGCAGCACGCGCAGGCCGTTGCCGTCGAGCCGGAGCTCCGCCAGCCCGGCGAGCCCGGCCACCCACTCCGGCACCTCCGTGATCGCGTTCCAGGCCAGGTCGATCAGCCGGACGTCGCCGGGCACGGCGGGGAAGGCGGTCAGGCCGGAGCCGGGGGCACGCATGGGGCCGATCATCCCATGCGCGCGGCCCGCAGCTCGAACAGCTCCGACGGGGAGATCGGCATGCGGTTGACCTCGATGCCCTCGGCGTCCTCGAGGGCGGAGGCGATGACGGCCGAGACGGGGATCACGCCGGCCTCGCCCGCGCCCTTGACGCCCAGCGGGTTGAGCGGCGACGGGGTCTCCAGGTGACCGGTCTCGACGTGCGGGATCTCGGTGGCGTACGGCATGAGGAAGTCCATGAACGAGGCGTTGACGAGCTGGCCGTGCTGGTCGTAGACCATGCGCTCGTACAGCGCGCCGCCGATGCCCTGGGCCACCCCGCCGTGGATCTGCCCCTCCACGATCATCGGGTTGATCAGCCGCCCGCAGTCGTGCACGACGGCGTAGCGCACGACCTTGATCTCGGCGGTGTCGGGGTCGGTCTCGACGATCGCCGCGTGCATGCCGGCCGCGAACGTGGACCTGATCGGCGAGTAGTAGTCGCGCCCCTCCAGCCCCGGCTCCTCCCCCTCGGCGACGGGCGGCCGGTCGGGTGCGGCGGCCCCCGCGAACTGGGTGGCCTTGGCGGTCTCCTCGTCGAAGGCGTAACGCAGCGGGTTGGCCAGCACCGCCACGGTGGACAGCGGGACGGCCGCCGACGGGGTCCCGGCCACGTGCACGACGCCGTCGGCGATCTCCAGGTCGGCCGGGTTCGCCTCCAGCGCGTCGGCGGCGATGCGCAGCGCCTTCTCGCGCACCTTCCGGCAGGCCAGCGCGATGGCGTTGCCGCTGACGACGGCCGCCCTGGAGGCGAACGTGCCGACGGCGTAGCCGAACCTGCGGGTGTCGCCGGTGACCACGCTGACCCGCTCGATCGGCACGCCCAGCTCGGTGGCGGCGATCTGGGCGAAGGCGGTCTCGTGGCCCTGCCCCTGCGAGGTGAGGCCGGTCGAGACGTGCACGCGGCCGTCGGAGGTGATCTGCACGTGCCCGCCCTCGTACGGCCCCACGCCGGTGCCCTCGACGTAGCAGCCGATGCCGATGCCGCGCCCGGGACCGGCCTCGAAGGAGTCCCAGCCGATCAGCTCCTTGATCATCCGCAGCATCTCGGGGTAGTTCCCGCTGTCGTAGATCAGCGGCCGACCGTCCTGGAAGGTCATCTTCTGGTCGTACGGGAACTCCTCGGGTCGGATGAAGTTGGCCTCCCGCACCTGCGTGCGGTCCTTGCCCAGGTACCGGGCGATCTTGTCCATGGTGCGTTCCATGCAGAACACCCCCTGGGGCCGCCCGGCCCCGCGATACGGCGTGACCTGCACGGTGTTGGTGTACACGGCGGTGAACTCGACCCGGTACGAGCCCGGCTTGTACGGCCCCAGCAACTGCGTGGAGGTGACGATCGGCACGATGATCCCGTACGGGGTGTAGGCGCCGTGGTCGTGCAGGATCGTCACGTCCAGGCCCAGCACCCGCCCGTCGTCGTCGAAGCCGACCCGCACGTACTGCACCTGGCCCCGCTCGTGCGCCGAGGAGATGAAGTGCTCCCTGCGGTCCTCGGTCCACTTGACCTCGCGCCCGAGCGTCATGGCGGCCCACGGGACCAGCACCTCCTCGGGCCACGGGTGCACGATCTTCACGCCGAAGCCGCCGCCCACGTCGGGGGCGATCACCTCGACCTGCGGCAGCGGCAGCCCGAGCGCGGCGGCCACGGCCATCCGCACGCTGGTGGAGGTCTGGGTGCTGGAGTAGACGCGCAGGTCGCGGCCGTCCCAGCGGGCGTACACGCCGCGGCCCTCCAGCGGCATGCTGGCGCTGCGCTCGATGTCGAGCCGGAAGGCGAGCGTGTGCGGCGCGGTCTCGATGGCCTCCCTGGCGCCGCGCCCGTCGGCCGCCGCCACCTCCTGGACGAGGTGCGCGCCGACGTTGCCCGGCACGTCCTCGTGCACGAGCTGGGCGCCCTGCACGGCCTCCTCCAGGCCGACGACCGGCTTGAGCGGCTCGTAGTCGACCTCGATGAGCGCGCAGGCGTCCTCGGCGGCGTACCGGTCGGCGGCCACCACCATCACCACCGGCTCGCCGACGTGCCTGACGACGTCCCTGGCCAGCGGGTAGGCGGTGCGCCCGTGGGTGAGCGCGGGGTGCGGGATCAGCAGCGGCAGCGCCCGGCCGACCCGCTCGGGCAGGTCCTCCCAGGTGTAGACGGCGACCAGCCCCTCCACGTCGAGCGCGGCCGTGACGTCGATGTCGCGGACGCGGGCGTGGGCGTGCGGCGAGCGCACGAACGCCGCCGCGAGCGCCTCGCGGCCCAGGTCGTCGAGGTAGCGGCCGTTCCCGGTGAGCAGCCTGGGGTCCTCCCGCCGCTGGACGGGCTCGCCGAACAGCTTCGTCGTCATGCTTCCTCCGCCAGCAGCTCGGCGGCCCGGTGGACGGCCTTGACGATGTTCTGGTAGCCGGTGCAGCGGCACAGGTTGCCGGAGATGCCGTCGATCACCTCGTCCTCGGTGGGGGCCGGGTTCTCCCTGAGCAGGGCGGTCACCGTGCACAGGAAGCCCGGCGTGCAGAACCCGCACTGGAGCCCGTGGCACTCGGCGAACGCGCGCTGCACCGCCGACAGGCCGCCGTCCGCGTCCGCCAGCCCCTCCACGGTGGTGATCTCGGCGCCGTCCACGGTCACCGCGAACGTCAGGCACGAGCGCACCGGACGGCCGTCGAGCAGCACCGTGCAGCAGCCGCAGACGCCGTGCTCGCAGCCCACGTGGGTGCCGGTCAGACCGAGGTCGTGGCGCAGGCAGTCGGACAGCAGCCGCCGCGCGGGCACGCCGGTGCGCCTGGGCACGCCGTTGACGATGAGCGTGATCTCATGCTCCACGGGCCGCAGCCCCTTCCCGCGCCGCCTCGCGCAGCGCCCGCTCGGCCAGCACGCCCACCAGATGCCCCCGGTAGGCGGCGGAGGCGTGGATGTCGCCCTCGGGGTCGGTCGCGGCCCGTACGACGGCCGCCGCCGCCCGCCAGTCGGACCACGCCTCACCCAGCTCGACGACGACGGGGACGGGGCCGACCCCGATGCACGCCACCTTCGCGGAGCGCGCCGTGACGACCGCGCACACGCCCGCGAGCGCGTAGTCGCCGTGCCGGCGCGAGACCTCCTCGAAGGCGAACCCGCTGCCGGGCGCCAGGGCCGGGAAGAACGCCGACACCGCCACCTCGTCGGGCTCGACGGCCGACTCCATGGGCCCGACGAAGAAGTCCGCGGCGGGCACCTCCCGGACGGCCACGCCGTCGCCGTCCCAGCGGGCCAGCCGGACCCGTCCGTCCAGCAGCGCCAGCACGGCGGGCAGTTCGGCGGCCGGGTCGGCGTGCACGAGGCTGCCCACCACGGTGCCCCGGTTGCGGATCACCGGGTGGGCGACCAGCTTGAGCGCCCGCGTCAGCAGCGGGTGCACCCCGGCCGCCTCGACGTCGGCGTGCCTGGCCGTCGCGCCCACCCGCACCCCGGCCGGCGTCACCTCGATCTCGTCGAGGCCGGCCACCCGGTTGATGTCCACGAGGTGCTCGGGCGCGGCCAGCCGCATGTTGAGCATGGGGATGAGGCTCTGGCCGCCGGCCAGCACCTTGCCGCCCACCTCGGCGAGCGTGCGCACCGCGGCCACGAGGTCGCGGGGCGCGTGGTAGGCGAAGGGCGGCGGCTTCACCCGGCCTCGCTCGGCGCGGCCTCGCCCCGCGCCGGTTCACTGACAACGGGTTCGGGACGGCGGCCCGCGATGGCGCGCAGCAGGTGGTATCCGCCCAGCACCACGATCGTGCCGAGCGCGATCCCCTCAAGGGTGAATTCGCCGCCGATGGCGTGCTTCACAGGTCCGATGGCCAGGATCATGCCCGCCCCGATCGGAACCATGTTCACGGGATCGGCGAAGTTCACCCGGTTCTCTATCCAGATCTTCGCGCCGATCAGCCCGATCATGCCGTACAGGATCACGGTCACGCCGCCGAGTACGCCGCCGGGGGTGGCCGCGACCAGCGCGCCGAACTTCGGGCAGAGGCCGAACAGGATCGCGATGATCCCGGCGACGTAGTAGGCGGCCGTCGAGTACACCCTGGTGGCCGCCATGACCCCGATGTTCTCGGCGTACGTGGTCGTGGGCGAGCCGCCGACGGCGCTGGTGACCGCGGTGCCGACCCCGTCGGCCAGCACGGCGCGGCCCACGTACGGGTCCACGTCCGTCCCGGTCATCTCGCCGACGGCCTTGACGTGCCCGACGTTCTCGGCGATCAGCGCGATCACGGCGGGCAGCACCAGCAGCACGGCCGAGGTCTTGAAGTCGGGCGCGTGGAAGCTCGGCAGCCCGAACCAGTCGGCCTGCGCGACCGCGTCGAAGCTCACCCGGTCGTGCGGGAAGGCGGTCGCCACGCAGTACGTGCCCTCGGCCGGGCAGGCGTTCCCAGCCGCGTCACGCAGGTTCGTGCTCGGCAGCACGGACGTGACCGGCCCCGCGACCCGGTCCAGCACCCACGACAGCACGAACCCGGACACCAGCCCGACCAGCACCCCGATCCGCCCGATGAACCCCTTGAACAGCACGATGACCACGAACGTGAGCACCATGGTGACGAGCGCGACCCAGTGGTCCTGCGGCCAGTACACGTCCGCCACGACGAACGCCAGCCCGAACCCGATGAGCATCACCACCGCGCCGGTGACCACGGGCGGGAAGACGCGGTGGATGAGGTCCACGCCGAGGAAGTGGATCGCCAGCCCGGCCAGCGCCAGCACGAGCCCGGCGACCAGGATGGCGCCGGTCACGACGGCGTCCGCGCCCGCGGTGTCGCCGCCGGCCGCCGCCCTGATGGCGAACACCCCGCCCACGAAGGACGCGCTGGTGCCCAGGTAGCTGGGCACCTTCCCCTTCACGATGAGCAGGAACAGGATCGTGGCGACCCCGGACATCATCACGGCCACGTTCGGGTCCAGCCCCATGACCAGGGGGAAGACGAACGTCGCGCCGAACATCGCGATCACGTGCTGGGCCCCGAAACCCACGGTCCGGGGCCAGCTCAGTCTCTCGTCAGGTCTGACCACCTCGCCGGGTGCCAGGTTCTTGCCGTCACCGTGTTTGGTCCATCCCACTGTCATGCGAGCCCCTCTTGTGCTGGGCGCTTCGGGCCGGCGACACGTTCCGTTGCGGGCACATTAGGCCCACCGGCACGCTCCTACACGGGCATGATCTGCCAAATCTGCCCCGCCGACCAGAGAGAACCTCGCGCACACGGCTGCGGCCCCGCTGTGAGGGACCCCGGGCAGGCGGCTACCGGCGCGCGACGCGCAGCAGGTGGTAGCCGGCGAGCAGCACGATCGTGCCGAGCGCGATGCCGCTGAGCGCGAACGTGTCGGTGATCGGGAACGCGACGGGCCCGATGGCGCAGATGATCCCGGCCCCGGTCGGCACGAGGTTGCGCGGGTCGGACAGGTCCACCTTGTTCTCGATCCAGATCTTCGCGCCGAGCAGGCCGATCATCCCGTACAGGATGGTCGTCACGCCGCCGAGGACGCCGCCGGGGGTGGCCGCGATGAGCGCGCCGAACTTGGGGCACAGGCCGAACAGGATCGCGATGAGCGCCGCGACGTAGTAGGCGGCGGTGGAGTAGACCCTGGTGGCCGCCATGACGCCGATGTTCTCGGCGTACGTCGTGGTCGCCGAGCCGCCCACGGAGGTGGCCACGACCGTGCCGACGCCGTCGGCCAGCACGGCCCGTCCCATGTAGGCGTCGACGTCGGCGCCCGTCATCTCGCCCACGGCCTTGACGTGCCCGACGTTCTCGGCGATCAGCGCGATCACGACCGGCAGCACCAGCACGATGGCCGACACCTCGAACACCGGCCCGTGGAAGGACGGCAGCCCGATCCAGTCGGCCTGCGCCACCGCGTCGAGGTTCACCCGGTAGTGCTCGGTCACCTGGCCGCTGTCGTCGGGCGCGACGATCCGGCCGCCGGCCAGGTCCCACGCCCAGGACAGCAGGAAGCCGAACACCAGGCCGAGCAGCACGCCGATCCGGCCGAGGAACCCCCGGAACACCCCGATGAACACGAACGAGGCCGCCATCGTCAGCAGCGCCACCCACGGGTCCCTGGGCCAGTAGACGTCCGCCGCCACGTACGCCATGCCGAACCCGATGAGCATCACCACCCCGCCGGTCACGATGGGCGGGAAGACCCGGTGGATGACGCCGACCCCGAGGCGGTGGATCGCGTACCCGCAGGCGGCCAGCACCACCCCGACCACGAGCAGCGCGCCGGTGACGGTCGCGTCGCCGCCGCCCGCCGCCCTGATCGCCACCACGGCCCCGACGAAGGACGCGCTCGACCCCACGTAACTGGGGATCCTGCCCTTCACGATGAGCAGGAACAGGATCGTCGCGACCCCGGACATCATCACCGCGAGGTTGGCGTCCAGCCCCATGACGAGGGGGAACACGAACGTGGCCCCGAACATCGCGATGACGTGCTGGGCCCCGATCCCCACCGTCCGGGGCCAGCTCAGCCGCTCGTCCGGCTTGACCACCTCACCCGGTGTCAGGCGCTTCCCGTCGCCGTGCACCTTCCACCCGAACGCCACGTGCGCACCTCGATCTCCCGCCTGAGCAGCGGGTATGTCTCCTGCCTGATGTTGGAGAGCACAATAGAGGGTGGTGTGCGGCCCGCGTACGGCGGGAGCCCGGTGCGCGGGGGGCTACCCGACGCTGATCGAGAAGCCGTCCCCGCTGACCACCTGCCCCGCCCGGATCTTGGCCCGCTTGCGCAGCTCCACCTCGCCGTCCACCAGGACCATCCCCTCGGCGATGAGGTGCTTGGCCATCCCGCCCGTCTCGGTGATGCCGCAGTACTTCAGCAGGTCGCACAGCGGGATGTACTCGGTGCGCAGTTCGAATTCCACAACCCAGCAGCCTAGATGCCCCGCATCCGCAACACGTGCAGCGCCAGTGTGAGGTTCAGCCGCAGGTGGGGGTCGTCGGTGAAGTTGCCGAGCAGCCGTTCCAGCTTCCCGATCCGGTAGCGCAGGGTGTTGTAGTGGAAGTGCAGCCGCCGCGCCGTCTCCGCCACGTTCAGGTTGGTCTCCAGCAGCGTCTGGAGCGTGCGCCGCAGGTCGGCGTTCTCGGCGTCGTCGTCGGAGGCGAGCGACCCGAGCGTCTCGCGGACGAACGCGTGCAGTTCCTCGGTGTCGTTCACCAGCGACAGCAGCCGGTAGACCCCGAGCTGGTCGAAGTGGGCCACCGCGCCGTGCCCGTGCAGTTGCCGGCCCACCCGGGCCGCCTTCAGCGCCTGCGCGTACGCCTCCGGCAGCGTCCCGGCCCCCGGGCTGGGCCGCGAGGTGCCGGTGGAGAAGGTGGCGGGCGGCGCGTCGGCGAAGGCCGCGGCGGCGTCCTTGGCGACCCGGGCGGCGTCCACGGCGGCGTCCACCACGGCCACCACCTCGTGCGAGAACCCGGCCACGGCCCCCCGCGGGTCGTGCCGCCTGATCGCGGCCGTCCAGCACGCCACCAGCCGGTCCTGGGCGCTGCGCTCGTCGCCGTCGGGGTCGAGCTCGGCCACCAGCACGGTCACGGGCCGCGACAGGTCCCAGCCGAACGCCCGCGCGCGGGCCGTGACCCGTTCCGCCGTGCCGGCCCGGCCGGTGAGCACGTCACGCAGGAAGTCGGCCCGGTACTTGCTCTCGACGGCGTTGACCGCCTCCTGCCGGGTGACGACGAGCGCGGCGACGGTGGCCGCCCGCTCCAGGATGCCCACGTCGCTGTCCCTGATCGCGCCCGGCGGGCTGTAGGCCACGATCCTGCCGTGGTGGTGCCCGCCGGCCAGCACGGGCACCGAGGCGAACGACCGGGACCGCGCGGCGGCGGGCGTCCGGCGGGGCGCGGCCGGCGGGCCGTCGCGGGAGATCGACTCGCGCAGGACCGCCACGTGCTCGGCGGGGCCGGCGGTGGCCAGGACGCGGCCCGACCCGTCCACGGCCGCCACCGCCACCTCCAGGAGCTGCGCCACCTCCGCGGTGACCTCGTTGAGCCCGCCGCCGGCCAGCACCACCTGGACGAGCGCCCGGTGCGCCTCCTCGGCGCGGGCGAGCACGGCGGCCTGCCGGTTGAGGATGTCCGTGAGCACCTGGTTGAGGATGTCGTCGAAGCCGACGTCGTTGGGCAGCAGGATGAGCGGGAACCCGAGCCGGTCGGCCTGCTCGGCCATCTCGGCGGGCAGCTCGTCCACGTAGCGGCCGAGTTTGATGCCCAGCGCGGCCAGACCGCGCTCGTCGAGGTCGGCCACCAGCCGGCCGAGCGACTGCGGCGTGTTGCGCAGCGGGTAGCCGGTGGTCAGCAGCAGCTCGTGCGGCTTGACCCAGGCCAGGACGTCGGGCACTTCCATGACGTTGAGCCGCTGCACGATGCGGCCGAGCCCGCTCTCCCCGGCGATCAGCCTGGCGTCCGCGAGGGTGGACACGCCGAGCACCTCCCCCACGGACACGCCGTGGATGATCGTGCCGGTGCTGGCGAGACGGATGGGGGGTTCCATGGGGGAATTGTGACCCCGGAAGCCGTCTGTCAGGAAGAGCCAACCTTCGCGCTGACTGTTGGCAAATTTCTCCGTACGGAGGGTTCGGCGGCCGTTCTACGGTCAGGTCCAAGGTCGGTTGGGAGGTCCGGTGACCGTCAGTACTTCCGCGCGGCGCCCCCGCGTCCACGTCACGGGCGCGGCCAGCACCGCGGTCCGCCCCGTCCTCGGCTCACCGCGCCGCCCGGCCCGCGTGCTCGCGGTGTTCCCGGTGGGCGTGTATCTCGAGGTCGACACCGAGGTGCAGCCCTCGGTGATCGCCGTCGTCACCGGCGCGGCCACCCGGCTGCCGAACTCCGTGCTGCCGGCCTGCCCGCTGCCGGACCTCACGGTGGGTGACGAGGCCGCGGTGGGCGAGCGGGTGATCGACCTGGGGCCGCTCCGCCTGAGCGTGCGCCGCTGGTGGGATCCGGCCCCGCCGCTGGGCCGGCTGGAGCCGGACCGGCTGCGCGACGCGGTCGTTTTGCTGCGCGACCCGCCCGGCGCCGGGCTGGCCGGCCACGGCGCGGTGGACCTGCTCGCCGCGAGCTGCGCGGCGGGCCGGCTGCCCGGGATGGTGACGGCGGCGGAGCGGCTCGTCGGGCTGGGGCCGGGGCTGACGCCGAGCGGGGACGACGTGCTGGCCGGGCTGCTGGTGGCGCTGCGGCACCTGGGCACGGCCGCGCGGGCCGGGCGCGCGGTATGGCTGGCCGACCGGCTGGCGGAGGCCGTGACGTCCGCCGCGCGCACGCGTACGACGCCGCTGTCGGCCACCCTCCTGCACTGCGCGGCCAGGGGCGAGGCCAGTCCCGAGGTGATCGACGTGCTGCGCGGGGTGGCGGGGCGGCAGCCGCTCGAACCGGCGCTGCGCCGCCTGCACCGACTCGGCCACACCTCGGGCGCCGACCTGGCCCAGGGCATCGCCATCGGCGCGAGCGCCGTGCACGCGCTGGGCGGGCCCCGATGACCGGCCCGGCGAACGGCCCGATGAGCGGCCCGGCGAACGGTCCGGCGATCGGCCCGGAGCAGGCGGTCCTGGTACGGCGGGGGGCCTACCACGACTCGGTCGCCCTCATGCGGGTCAGCCGGGCCCTGTCGGAGCTGCCCGGCGTGACGGCGGCCATGGTCGCCATGGCGACCGACCTCAACGTCTCGATCCTGCGGGAGATGGGCTTCGCCGTCCCGGAGGCCGACCCGGGCGATCTGCTGATCGCGGTGCGGGCGCACGACACGGACGCGGCCGTCGAGGAGGCCGAACGGCAGCTCACCGCCGCGCGCGGGGCGGACTCGGATCCCGAGGAGCAGCCGCCGCTGACCACCCGCTCGGCCACCGCCCGCGGGGCCGGCGACCTCGTCCTGGTCTCCACCCCGGGCGAGTACGCCTTCTTCGAGGCCCTGGACGCCATCGAGGCCGGGCTGCCCGTCATGATCTTCAGCGACGGCGTCGGCCTGGCCCAGGAGCGCCGGCTGAAGGAGCTGGCCGAGACGAAGGGCGTCCTGGTCATGGGCCCCGACTGCGGCACCGCCGCGATCGGCGGCGCCGGTCTCGGCTTCGCGAACGTCCTCGCGCCCGGCCCCGTCGGCGTGGTCGCCGCGTCCGGCACCGGCGCGCAGCAGGTGACGTGCCTGCTCGACCGGGCGGGCGTCGGCGTCAGCCACGTGCTCGGGGTGGGCGGCAGGGACCTGTCGGCCGAGGTCGGCGGCCTGTCCACGCTGCGCGCCCTGGGCATGCTGGACGACGACCCGGCGACGGAGCTGATCGTGCTCATCTCCAAGCCGCCGGCGCCCGAGGTGGCGCGGGCCGTGCTGAAGCGGCGTCCGCGCACGCCCGTGGTGCCGGCCCTGCTGGGGCAGGCCGCGGGCACCGATCTCACGCGGGCGGCCGAGGACGTCCTGCGCGCGCTCGGCAGGCCCGTGCCCGAGTGGCCGTCCTGGCCCGCCCGGCCGGGCCCGCGCCCCGCCCCCAAGCGGCTCAAGGGCCTGTACTCGGGGGGCACGCTGAGCGCGGAGGCCGCGCTGCTCGCCGGGCAGGGCGACTTCGTGGACTTCGGCGACGACGCCTTCACCAGGGGCAGGGCGCACCCGATGATCGACCCGACGCTGCGGGTGGAGGCGCTCGACCGCGCGGAGGAGACGGACGTGGTGCTCATGGACGTCGTCCTGGGCCACGGGGCCGACCCCGACCCGGCCGCCTCGCTCGCTCCCGCGGTCGCCCGCACGCCGACCACGGTGGTGATCGCCCTGATCGGCACCGAGGGCGACCCGCAGGACCTGCGCCGCCAGGCCACGGCCTTCCACGAGGCCGGCGCGGCGGTGTTCACCTCCAACGCCCAGGCCGCCCGGCACGCGAGGAGCTTGCTATGACCCACGCGCAGCACCCCGCCCAGGAGCTCGGCCTGACACACGAGGGCCGTGGGGGGCACGAGGGATTTGGGGGCCGCGAGGAGGCCAGGGCCGCGGGCGCGCTGCTGAGTGCCCCGCCGCGCGTGATCACCGTCGGCGCGGGCCTGCTCGACGAGGCGCTGCGCGCGCAGGCCGTCCCGACGACGCCGGTCGCCTGGCGCCCGCCCCTGCCTGGCACCGCCGCCGACCTGGCCAGGGTGCTGGCCGACCCGCGCCGCCAGCAGGCCAACGAGCTGGCCGTGCGCAGGCTGACCTCCGCCCGTCCGTACCTGGTGGGCGTGCGGCGGGCGTCGGAGCTGCTCGACGAGGACACGTTCCTGCACGCCGGCCCGCCCATCACGTGGGAGCGGGCCTCCGGCCCGATGCGCGGCGCGCTGATCGGCGCGATGCTCCTGGAGGGCCGGGCCGCCGACGAGCGCGAGGCCGCCGACCGGCTGGCGGCGGGCGCGGTCGCGCTGCGTCCCTGCCACGAGCACTCCGCCGTGGGCCCGATGGCGGGCGTGGTGTGCCCGTCGATGTGGCTGTTCGAGGTGCGCGACGACGAGCACGGCGGCACCGCGTACTGCTCGCTCAACGAGGGCCTGGGCAAGGTCCTGCGGTACGGCGCGTACGGCCCGGAGGTCCTCGACCGGCTGCGCTGGATGGACCGCGTGCTCGGCCCGGCCCTGGCGGCGACGCTGGAGCGTACCGGCCCGATCGATCTGCGCGCGCTGATCGCGCAGGCCCTGCAGATGGGCGACGAGCTGCACAACCGCAACCGCGCCGCCACCTCGCTGCTGCTGCGCGAGCTGGCCCCGGCCGTGGTCGAGGCCGCGCCGGGCACGGCGGCCGAGGTGCTGCGCTTCGTCAACGGCAACGACCACTTCTTCCTCAACATCGGGATGGCCGCGGCCAAGGCCGGCACGGACGCGGCCCGCGACGTGCCGGGATCGTCCCTGGTCGTCGCCATGGCCAGGAACGGCACCGACTTCGGCGTGCAGGTGTCGGGGCTGGGCGGACAGTGGTTCACGGGCCCGGCGGGCGTGCCGGACGGGCTCTACCTCGGCTCGTACGGCCCCGAGGACGCCAACCCGGACATCGGCGACTCCACGATCACCGAGACGTCGGGTCTGGGCGGGTTCGCGATGGCGGCGGCGCCGGCCATCGTGCGCTTCGTCGGCGGCGAGGTGGGCGACGCGGTACGGGCGACCCGCTCCATGTACGAGATCACGCTCGCCGAGCATCCCGTCTACCAGATCCCGGGCCTCGGCTTCCGTGGCACGCCCGTCGGCATCGACGTCACGCTGGTGGCGCGGACGGGTCTGCTGCCCGTCGTCAACACCGGCATCGCCGGCCGGGTGGCGGGAACGGGCCAGGTCGGCGCGGGTCTGGTGGAGCCGCCGGCCGGGGCGTTCACCAGCGCGCTGCACGCCCTGGCCGCAGTGAGTAAGTGATCAATTTTTGTCCTGACATATCCGCACGTCAGGAGCGATGTAAGACACCATTGCCTTCCCTTGCGCATTCCACGCCGTTATCGTGACGATCCTCATAATCTGCAAGTAGCGTGAAGAACGCACGTGACGGATGAGGCGAGATGGGGGCGGGAACATGGCAGCCGACCGCTTGCTCAGCGGATCCGGCTCAGAAGGAGGTGCCACGGGGGGCGCTCCGCAGAGCCAGGGCCGACTGATCGGCAGGCGCTACCGACTGATGTCGCCTGTCGGCAGAGGCGGCATGGGCATGGTGTGGCACGCCCACGACGTGCTGCTCGACCGGGACGTGGCCGTCAAGGAGCTGATCCTGCCCTACGGCCTGGACAACGCGGGCCAGCAGGTGGCGCACCGGCGCATGCTGCGCGAGGCCCGATCGGCCGCGCGGCTGACGCATCCGGGCATCGTGACCGTCCACGACGTGGTCGAGGAGGACGGCCGGCCCTGGATCGTGATGGAGCTGGTCCGGGCGTGGTCGCTGGAGCAGGCCGTCCGGCAGAGCGGGCCGCTCCCGGTCATCCAGGCGGCCGAGATCGGCATCCGGGTGCTCGACGCGGTCGCGCACGCGCACGCCGCCGGCATCCTGCACCGCGACATCAAGCCGGGCAACGTGCTGCTGACCCAGGACCGCGTGGTGCTGACCGACTTCGGCATCGCGGCCATCGAGGGCGACGTCACGATCACCCAGACCGGGCTGCTCATGGGGTCGCCCGCGTACATCCCGCCGGAGCGCCTGTCCGGCCGGCCGATCACGCAGGCGGCCGACCTGTGGTCGTTCGGGGCCACGCTGTACGCCGCCGTCGAGGGCCGCCCCCCGTACGAGGGGCCCGACCCGGTGGCGGTGCTCGGCTCGGTGCTCACCCAGGACCCGATCAGGCCGCAGCGGGCCGGCGCGCTCATGCCGGTGATCGGCGGGCTGCTGCGCAAGAGCCCGTCCGAGCGGCTGACCGCCGCCCAGGTGATCGAGATGCTGGAGGCGGTGCTGCGCGCGCACGGCGCGCCCCGGCCACGCGCCCCCGAGACGC